>JASFMT010000039.1:0-15291 GCA_050117455.1 Gammaproteobacteria bacterium
TAGATTCCCCAAGCTCGGCCGGTTCGTCAGCCTGACCGAATACAGTGCCGGCTTTGATGTTCCTGTGGCCTTTCCACCGGAGCGCCTGAAAAACGTGTTTGGTGAATACATTTCGAAACTGGGCCTACACCAACTGCGAATCGCGGAAACGGAAAAATACGCCCACGTGACATTCTTTTTTAATGGCGGCATAGAAGAACCGTACGAAGGTGAAGAACGTATACTTGTCCCCTCCCCTGATGTTCCAACGTATGACCAGAAGCCGGAGATGAGTGCGTTTGAATTAACGGATAAACTGGTGGATGCGATAAAAAGCAAAAAGTACGATGCCATCATTTGCAACTATGCCAATCCGGATATGGTGGGACATACCGGTAATTTCGAAGCCACCGTTCAAGCCATCGAAGCACTGGATAAGTGCCTGAACCGTATCGTCGAATCAACGCAGCAGGTTGGCGGCGAACTGTTAATTACGGCAGACCACGGTAACGCTGAACAGATGCGCAACCCCGAAGTAGGACAAGCGCACACGGCGCACACCAGTAACCCGGTGCCGTTGATTTACATTGGACGTCCGGCAACATTGGAAGACAACGGCGCATTATCCGATATCGCGCCAACCATGTTACAGTTGATGGGCCTCGACAAACCCCAGGAAATGGGGGGCGATTCCCTGGTGTCACTGGCAAGCCATTCAGAGAAACCGTCAATACACGTGGTATCGCAGTCTTCTGATGATCGCAAAATGGGTTAATCTTCTGCATTCGCTAACAGGCACCCATACGAAACGAATATTCATTGAGCGAGAGAAACGACCGTTAACGCCACCATGATGCCGCGCAATTCGCCACCGTCCGGCTGCATCTGTTCAAACTCCTTTTACCGATTACCAAACCTGAAGGCTCTAGTGGCTACTACGACGTTGGCCCTGTTAGGGACCCTCCTGTTGAGCACACCTGCCGCCGCAGAACAAACCAGCCAGCAAAAACTTACCGCGCTGCAACAAAAAATCCATTCCCTGCAACAGCAACTGGAGCAGGACAATCAACAAAAAGACCACGCCGTCTACCAGTTAAAGCAGGTCGAAACGGCTATTGCAGAACACGCCGGTGAATTGCGGAAAATTAATCGCGATATTAATGAATCCCAACAACAACTGGCATCGCTGCAGGGTCGCCGCGAAGCATTGCAACTGCAACTGGCATCGCATCGCTCGCAATTGGCCCGGCAGGTGAAAGCCGCCTTTGTGCTGGGGCGGCAGGAGTACATCAAACTATTACTTAATCAGCAAAATCCCGCCACCGTGGCGCGAATGGTAACCTATTATCAATATTTCAACACCGCCCGGGCAGAAAGTCTTAACACCATCTCCCGACATATTACGGAGCTTAATGATATAGGTGAACAAACGACGGCGAACAAATCACGGCTGCAATCATTAAAAAAACAACTGGTCGAGGATAAGCGGCAACTCGAAAAACGGCGGCAGCAAAGAAAGCAACTGGTGGCGAAATTATCTGAGCGGGCGCAAAACAAAGATCAGCTGCTCCAGGGTCTAAAGCGGGATGAACAACATTTAAAACAACTGCTGAATCAATTACAACAGCCTGCTCCCACACCGTTACCACAGGAACCCGCTGTGTTTCGCAAATTTGCAACGTTAAAGGGACAACTGGCGTGGCCGGTAAGCGGTGAACTCAGTGCACGATTCGGCGCTCCCCGCCAGGGCAGCCGCTTGAAATGGAAAGGTGTTATGATCAGCACAACCAGCGGTGACGATATCCGCGCCATTGCTGATGGCCGCGTCGTATACGCCGACTGGTTACGCGGTTTTGGTATGCTGGTCATCGTTGACCATGCTGATGGTTATATGAGCCTTTACGGACACAACGAGCAGTTGCACGTCAAATTGGGGGACTCGGTACGACGGAACGACGTTATTGCCTCCGCCGGCAATAGCGGCGGCCAGAAATTAAGCAATCTTTATTTCGAGATTCGCCACAACGGCGTGCCACAAAATCCTGCCAAATGGTGTAAATCGCTACCGGGGCAGGGCTAGATTACGGGGAACATGTTAGTCGGTGGCAGGCATTTTATGAACGCCGTTGGGGTTTGCATTATTTCTGCTTAAATATCAATGGGTTAATATTGTTCCGCCGTCGAAATATCGCCGGCCAGCTGCTGCCCTGGTAATTTAGGTACGTGAAACATGCCGATCATACATGTGTCTATAATAAAAGTAGGTATGGCCAGGCAATGTATCGTTTAGAATGGCACCTTTCTTGAAAGCTGCTTATTAAATACAACAAATTGTGAATCCAACCTAGTAAAATGGTCCCCGGAAACTGATAAAACACGCGCATTTTGTGGTCCCGGCAGCATCGATTGACTGTTGCAACTCAGCAGGACGGTTCCAACCTGGGTGATGACGCGGTATCCTAGGGGAATAAGCAACTAAAATATTTGAAATTATTATGAAACAAAACGACAGAAATTCTGAATTAGCGGGTGACGGAGGCTTAATGAACTCAACAATGCGCACGATCATGGTGCTTTCAATTGGCTTATTGCTGGGGGTGTCCCTGGCGATTGGACATGGTGTACTGGCCGAGAAAGAAGAAAGTAGTTTTACCCCGATTCCCTTGAATGAGCTGCGCAGCCTGACGGAGGTTTTTGGCCGTATCAAACAGGATTTCGTTGAGCCCGTCAGCGACAAGACATTGTTAGAAAATGCTATTCGAGGAATGTTATCCGGACTGGATCCCCATTCCACTTACCTCGATGAGGAAGGCTACAAGGATCTCCAGGTGGGCACCACCGGCGAGTTTGGCGGCCTCGGCATTGAAGTGGGTATGGAAGACGGCTTCGTAAAAGTCATCTCTCCCATCGACGATACACCTGCACAACGCTCGGGTGTCCAGGCAGGAGACCTGATCATCCGCCTCGACAACAAACCGGTAAAAGGTATGACGCTGCACCAGGCCGTCAACATCATGCGCGGTAAGGTCGGTACCGACATTCTCCTCACCATTATCCGCGAAGGTGAAGATAAACCACTGGAAATCAGCATTACGCGGGATACCATCAAGGTGCAG
Source organism: Gammaproteobacteria bacterium (assembly GCA_050117455.1). GTDB lineage: Bacteria > Pseudomonadota > Gammaproteobacteria > SZUA-152 > SZUA-152 > JAKEGK01. The sequence continues at coordinate 3,096 of JASFMT010000039.1, forward strand.
AGCGTAAAAGGCCGTCTACTGGAAGCCGGTTATGGCTACGTGCGCATTTCCCAGTTTCAATCCCATACCGGCGAGAACCTGGTGGAGCAGATAGACAAACTGCGTGGCGAAAGCAAAGGCGAGCTTAACGGTCTGGTTCTGGATTTGCGTAACAACCCCGGTGGTGTGTTAAACGCGGCCGTTGAAGTCAGTGACGCATTTCTTGAAAACGGCCTCATTGTCTACACCCAGGGCCGGGTTCCCGATTCGGAATTGAAATTCAGCGCAACGCCCAATGAAATGATTGGCGGTGCACCGATGGTGGTACTGGTGAACGGTGGGTCGGCTTCCGCTTCGGAAATCGTTGCCGGTGCCCTGCAGGATCATAAGCGTGCCATTATTATGGGCACCCAGACCTTCGGTAAAGGTTCCGTGCAAACCATCTTGCCGTTGAAAAACAACACCGCGTTGAAGCTAACCACCGCCCGTTACTACACACCATCCGGCCGTTCCATCCAGGCTTCTGGTATTAAACCGGACATTGAACTGGACGCTATCAAGTTCGCCAGCGTCGAAGGCGGCGAAGGCCGGATTAAAGAAGCCGACCTGGAAGGTCACCTCGATAACGGCAGCGAAGACGGCGATGGTACCGGTGAAAAGAAACCGAAAAAAGACAAGAAAAAGGAACGCATCGACCTGGCCAAATCAGACTACCAGGTATATGCCGCGCTTAATATGTTGAAGGGACTTCATTTGCTGGAACAGCGTAAAAAGAACTAAACCTGTAACACGCAAACGGCGAAAGCAATAAAGGACTGGCAGACAATGACAAACGCGCCCAATGTGTTGGTTCCTCTGGCACCCGGATGCGAAGAACTGGAAGCTGTTACCGTCATTGACTTGCTGCGCCGTGCGGAAATCAATGTGACGACGGCCAGTCTCGATAATGAACCCGTGAAAGCCAGCCGAGGTACTGTACTGGTGGCCGACAAAACACTGGATGAGGCACTGGAACAGGATTATGACATGGTGGTATTGCCGGGCGGCCTGCCCGGCGCCGACCATCTGGACGATGATCCGCGTATCCAGGAGCTGTTAAGAAAGATGGCCAACAGTGAAAAGTTCACCGCGGCCATTTGTGCCGCGCCGAAAGTCTTCGCCAGTGCTGGCATACTTTCCGGTAAACGCGCCACATCGTTTCCCGGTGTTCTTGAAAAACTGGACTTACCCAATACTACCCTGGTCAATGATTCGGTCGTCACCGATGGGAAAGTGATCACCTCCCGCGGACCGGGAACGGCTATGGACTTTGCCCTGACCCTGATTGAATCACTGGCGGGCAAGGAAAAACGCGATAACGTCGAAGCGGCATTGCAACGGCCCTGATTCCTGAACCATCCCTTCGTTACACCCTACTGGGAAACATTCACAATCAACACCTTTTCACGATTATTGTAAGTCGCTTCGATGAGCGCACGACCACTACTTAACGCCGTTATTATTCCTTTATCCCCGCTGGAATTATCCACTATTGCGATGTTACCGGTGTTATCCAGTGAACTCCACTGGGCGCTCTCTGTAACGGTTCGATGGGTACCGTTGGTAAAGAATGCCTCCAGGTCGATCTCGACGATATCATCCACGTTGATAGAAATGATCTTCACATTGGCGTCATTAATATCCTGGAAACGCAGATAATCAAGAACCTCATCGCTGACGGTGAGTCTCGCCGCTGACGATGTTATGCTGCCGCATGTCGCGGTAATATCGACAGGTCCCGCGGAAACACCTGTGGCCCGGCCTGAAGAGTTTATCGTGGCGATGAGGCTATCGCTGGAAGACCAATCCACCCGCTGCGTAATATTATCTGTAGAACTATCGCTATAGGTACCCGTGGCGGTAAATTGAAGGTTACCGTCCACATCAACAGCGCCGGATGTGGGACTTAATGCAATGGATGTCAGGTCCGATGTAACACTCACGCCCAATGCCCCACTCTGACCATCAAAGTCTGCAGATACGTCTATTGTCCCGCTATCGGTGCGCGCCGTTAATACGCCCTGTGAATCGATACTCCCATTGCCTGATGTTACGCTCCACGAAACAAAACGGGTAAGGGGGATGATTGTGCGCTCACCATCGTTGTTGTAGGTTCCGAGCACCTCCAATTGCCGTTGACCACAAGCGGAAACAGCCGCCGGGTCCGGTATTATTCTAATACTGCTCAACGCCTCTGTGGATACAGTCAATTGGGTACTACCAGTAACAGATGCCAACGTCGCAGTAATGGTAGTCACTCCACCGGTCGCTGTCGTTACCACCAACCCACTGCTATTAACCGCGGCGGCGGCGGTGTTGGAACTGCTCCAGGTAACGCTATCCGTAACATCCACCGTTGACCCGTCAGGCCGGGTGCCGGTCGCCGTAAACGGGTAATCGAGTCCGGCCTGGATCGTGCCATTGGCAGGTTCAACCGCAATGGAAACAATATTCAGATCTGCGAGCGTGAACGCCTGGTTCAACGCGGCCGGGTCACCGTCTTGACATCCTGAAAGGAAAATGGCAATCATCCCGAACAAAGTATATTTACCTAGATCAAACTTTTTCATATGTAACCAACCCACAAACCACTAAAAATTGTACCGTAAACCAAGACTGATCCCACTCATGGTGAGGTCATCATCTTCGAAGTACCGCGTGTACTGAAATGAATAAAAAAGATTTTTCACGCTGCGTGAATAGTCCTCGGCGCCTATTCCCCACGATAGATCTTTGAAGTCTTCGTCGGGAATTGCATTGGGCCCGGAAGTCGATACGGTCGTCCATGTCTGGCCCAACAACAAATACAGGGTAACGCCATTATAAGACTGGGAGCCTTGGTAACGAACGTGCAGACTCGTCTGTTGCTCAATATCCAGATTAAGCTGGTTAATACCATCATCATTCATGGGTGTGGCATAGCTTGCCTCGATACCGAACCCGCGCGCTATCGGCGCCCCTGCTTTGAGGCGCACCGTATAAGGATGTAAATTTTTACCTGCCAAATCCACCGTGTGGTATTCAATGGACACATCTGTATAGTAAGCGGCTTGCGCGATTGACAGCGGCGCCAATAGCATTGCCAAAGCAGCCATTAATCCAAAAACATAGCCAGGAACGCCTTGTCTCATCAATTACTTTCCTCACTGCATTGTTCATGTCTCATTTCATTTTACCAGTTTTCGCTATCAATGTTTTTTTACAGTGACAGGGCCGGGTTTACAGCCAGCCTGGCTAAATTTCGCTACGCTATTTTACGCGATTCATGGCGGGAATCATAACGAATCTGGTAAATAGCTCGGGAATAAAAGCACGGCAGCCTGTAAAACGCTGTGCGGTACGTGCTGAAATAGTTATTACTTTTGCACGAAACCGATTGAGTTATTTTGCGCGGGAATGGTAGATCGCAGGAGACCAGCTCTCAAACGTAAGTTTGACAACTATATTGAAATCAGCCATGGCGCCGCATGGTATTTACGACTATGGTGCGGTCCGGGGTTTATCGATGGGTAGCGTGACAACAAATCGCGCACCTTTATCGGGTTGGCCATCCGCGGAAATGGATCCTCCCAACATTTCACAAAAGTGTTTACTGATGGCCAGCCCAAGTCCCGTGCCACCAAAGTTTTTTGTGGTGGATATATCCGCCTGGGTAAAAGGCATGAATAAATTGGGCACCATTTGCGGATCGATACCGATCCCGGTGTCTGCAACGGTCACCGTCAACCACTGATCGTGCTTCTCCAATGTCAATCGAATCGTTCCGTTGTTGGTGAATTTTACCGCATTGCTCAGTAAATTCAGGATAATTTGCTTGAATTTAATGACATCGGTTTTGATTGACCGGACTGCCTCGTCAATCTCTACGACAATGGTATTGTTATTTTTAGTAGCGGCGGCATCGACTAATCCGGTAATTTTTTGAATCAACGGTGCAACATCGACCTCTTCCAGATAAACCGTCGTCTTGCCGGATTCAATTTTTGAAATATCCAGAATCTCATTGATAAGATGTAACAAATGACGGGACGCGTTTTGTATCTTTACCGAGTCCGCTTTGGCTTCCTCATCGTTACGTTCCCTGGCGTTTTCTTCCAGCATTTCGCTGTAGCCTATAACGGCGTTCAACGGCGTGCGCAGCTCATGAGACATATTAGCAAGAAATTCGCTCTTGGCATGGTTCGCCTGGCGCGCGCTGTCACGGGCTACCGCCAGTTCAAAATTATTGTGGATCGCCCTGTCTGCCCGGCGTACAAAAACAAACAGAATCAGGTAAATCAGGCTTAATGTCACCGTCAACACGGTCGCAAACTTGATCTGGCTGATATTGATCTGGTTATAAATATCCGTCGCATCATTGTAGATTTCGAACACACCTTCGACGTGGTAGTTGTTAAAATAACGCAGCGGCAGATAACTGGAAATGACGAACCGGTTTTCCAGTGTTTCACCGTTCCAGCTTTTGATGTGATTCTTGATGCTGCCATGGGAAATTATCTGATTTTTCTCATTGGCAACGTTACCAAGATAGTCCGCCGACATTTGCTGGCCCAATTGTGACTGGTCGGTCGAATAAACAGTCAGGCCGTTGGTATTGAATATTTTGACTTTGAGTATGTTGGTACCTTTGACCATGTCACCAATGGGCTCGTCAAGCAATGTACGTATCATCAATAACGAGTGCTGAATATGCTCCTGGTGATCGTGGTCAGCGACGGGGTGATGCACCGTAGCCTGAACCATACCGTTAATCTGGGGCCACAAAATATTGGCCATGGTCCGGGACAACATAACCGTATTTTTTTCGGTAAGCTTTCGAAGGTCATCGAATGCCACTAACCGGTACATCCAGGTCACGCCGATGACCGAAACGATGATCCACGGAATGCCGAAGGTGAGATAATATCGTGATATTTTAAACAAAGCGCCCAAGCCCGTTATCGTGCCGCCCTTTCAAAATGCCAAGGGCGACAGGCCAAAAACCATTATGCTTGTACTATATCGACATCTTGCAGTTTTACTTAAATTTCAATAAGTAACGTAACAGTTACAGAGGAAGAAAGTGGTAGACATCGCCCCATTTTTGGGTAAAAACGTGACATATGTCATATTATATGATTCGCGCCAGGGTAACGTAGTTACCCAACAAGTATCACTAGGACTGATCACCTATCGTCAGGGCGGATAACGATTTCGCTAACGGTCCCCGGGCCAGGAAAATATCAAAATCAACGCCCCCAATGCACCCAACATCCAGGTAATAACCGGCGCGTTGCCGAACATCAGTTGCCCGGTGCCCCCCATAGCCTGCATTAATACTGCGCTGACCACGAAACTGGCGCCCACGATCACCCTGAAAGTCTGCTTATTGGCGGCGCGGATTTCCTTGCGCACATCTTCAATACTTTTGGTCACCCGGTTTTGATATTGGACCATGCTGTCGTCGGCCTGGGTGAGAACTTTGTGTAACAACAGGGGAATTTCCGGTAACGTTTCCGCCCATTGCGGAGCATTGGCTTTAAAATTTTTAACCAGGGAGCGCAATCCCACCTGCTCGCTCATCCAGCGCTCCAGAAAAGGTTTGGCAGTTTGCCATAAATCCAGTTCCGGATATAACTGGCGACCCAGCCCTTCAATATTCAACAATGTCTTTTGCAGCAACACCAGTTGTGGCTGCACTTCCATGTTGAAACGGCGCGCCGTCTGAAATAAGCGCAGTAATACGTGACCAAAGGAAATATCTTTTAAGGGCCGTTCAAATATAGGCTCGCACACGGTGCGGATTGCAGACTCAAATTCATCGACCCGTGTGTTTTCCGGCACCCATCCCGACTCCACGTGTAATTCAGCAACCCGGCGGTAATTGCGTTGAAAGAATGCCAGAAAGTTTTCCGCCAGATAACGTTGATCACCGGGACTTAACGTACCCATGATGCCAAAATCCACGGCAATATATTGCCCTTTGGGCGATACAAAAATATTTCCCGGATGCATGTCGGCGTGAAAAAAACTGTCACGAAACACTTGCGCGAAAAAAATCTCCACCCCGGTTTCCGCCAGCCTTTTTAAATTAACACCATTTCGCCGCAGCACGTCGATGTCACTGATGGGCATACCGGAAACGCGCTCCATGACCATGACATTGTTGCGCGTCAGTGGCCAGTGAATCTCCGGAATATATAGCTTACCTGAATCCTTGAAGTTACGACTCAATTGCGAAGCAGACGCTGCTTCGCGCATCAAGTCCAGTTCGTCAAAGATGGTTTTCTCATATTCAGTAACAATATCCACAGGGTGCAGGCGTTTCGCACCGGGCCAGTAGCGTTCCGCGAGTTCCGCCACAATATACAGCAACCCGATATCACGCCCGATGGTATCGGCAATTCCGGGACGGACGATTTTAACCACCACTTTCTGGCCATCGAGCAACGTTGCCGCATGCACCTGGGCAATGGATGCGGATGCAAGGGGCGTCTCGTCAAATTCCGTAAATACTTCCTGAAGTTGCTTTTTATAGGCCAGTTCCACAATCGCCCGGGCCTGATCGCCGGGAAAGGGGGGGACCTGGTCCTGCAATCGGGTCAGTTGTTCAGCAATGTCATCGGGTAACAGGTCGCGGCGGGTTGAAAGTATCTGGCCGAACTTTACAAAGATGGGGCCCAGGTCCTCGAGGGCGCAACGGATACGTTCGCCCCGCGGCTTGCTGGCACGACGAAACCAGCGCCAGGGTGACAGGAACGCAAAGAATCGCAGCGGCCGAAACAGGTGAGTGGCCAGAATGATTTCATCAAGCCCGTGGCGCAACAGAACAATATTGATATATATGAGCCGGAATAGTTGTTTGGTACTCTTCACTGGGTTGGTTGCCCGCCTGAATTGGATTGATCGTCGTCACGTTGATTCTGTAATTGCCGAATTCTGGCTTCGGCCCGGTCCACCGCCATTCGTAAATCATCCACTTTTTCCAGAAAGTCGTTAATTTCATTTCTGGAGGGTAGCTGGCGGCTTTCCTCCTGCAGGTATTCCGACAGGTCCTGGCGAAAGGTATCAGAGGTTTCACGCCCCCATTGCGCAAAGCCACGCAACGCATTACCGATTTGATGGGCGACAATATCACCGGTGTACCTGGACAAAACTTCCTCCCAGTCAATATCCACTTTCTTCAATAACGCATGGAAACGGCGCCCGGTTTCCATATCACCGGCCATATCAATATCACTACCGATAGCACTTTCGCCGCTGTCGTTTGATAACCCCATCCTGATTAACGATAACAAGCTGGTGCGCATGGTACTTTGCGCGGCTTCTTCGTAGTCCGGTAAAACTTCCACATGTTCGCCGGAGGCACGCAGATAAAACGAGACATCCAGTTCGCCAATAATAATTTCCAGAACACTGCCGTCCAGTTCACTGATCCTGGCCCGGCTTTCCGGATCCAGTGCCAGATAGCGGTTCATAGCTATCTCAATGAATGACGTAATGGTGTCGGGTAACTGTTTCACCGCACTTCGCTCATCAACTGTTGCAGGGACTTTTGTGATTCGTCAAACAGGTCAACATACCCGTTATAGACCACCACGGTATTCGCCATCTTGTCATGAAACGTCTGATGGCGTTTATCCCAGATCATCCAGAGAAAACCGATAAACAATGACATGATCGACACGAAATACCCCACATAACGGATAATGCCCTGGCGATAGGTAATAGGCTCACCGGTATCGGCATCCACCACCTGGCAACCCAGCAATAATTTACCGGGGGTACCCATGTACCGCGTCCAGAGCGCCACGGTTAGCACCAGTGCAATACCCTGCGCTACCATGCTCTCTGTCGACCAGGTGCCCGCGTTGACGTAGGAAGGCCCCAACAACAGCCCTAACAACACACTGTAAACAATACTGTCGATGAATACCGCGCCGGCGCGCCGCCAAAATCCTGCATAAGTCATCACCACCAACCCCTGTTGTTAAAGACTAAGCGTTAAAAGAACCAGGTGTTAAAATTTATAGCCTCGATGCAAGGCAACAATACCACCGCTTAAATTAAAATATTCGCATCGCTCAAAGCCGGCCTGCTCCATCATGGCTTTCAGTGTTTGCTGGTCCGGATGCATGCGAATTGATTCTGCCAAATAGCGGTAACTGGCCTCATCGTTGGCAACGAGCTTACCCATGACCGGCAGTACATTAAAAGAATAAAGATCGTAAAGGGGTTTCAGTCCCGGCGCCACCGGTTTGGAAAACTCCAGCACCAGCAAGCGCCCGCCCGGTTTTAACGTACGGTACATGGACTGCAATGCCTGTTCGATATGGGTGACATTGCGCAACCCAAAAGCAATGGTAATCAGGTCAAAGTAATTTTCAGGAAACGGCAAGTGCTCGGCATCGGCCTGCACGAAACGCACATTACCGGCAATTCCGTGGTCCAGCAACCGGCTGCGCCCCTGTTGCAACATGGAGGCATTGATATCGGCGAGAACCACCTCTCCCTGCTCTCCGACGATCTCGGCAAATTTTTCCGCCAGGTCACCGGTACCACCGGCAATGTCCAGTACTCGCTGGCCCGGACGAATATGACTCATGTCGATGGTGTAGCGTTTCCACCAGCGGTGAACGCCCAGCGACATCAGGTCATTCATCAGGTCATATTTGTCGGCAACCGAATGAAATACATCGCCCACTTTCCTGGCTTTTTCGGTCTCGTCGACCTGTTGGTAACCAAAATGGGTGGTCTTGTTTTGTTTGCTGGTATTGGGTTTATCTGACACGATGGAATCTTTCCCTGCTATCGGATGATATTTGGCGCTATTAGCCAAAAGTATATCAAGAATCCGCGTCTATCCCTACGGATAAGTCCAGCAAGCGGTGTGGCTGTGCGCCGCAATAACAAGGACAGCGCGTAGAAACCGTAATCAGAGGTATATTAATTCGATTTGCGCTTGTGGCCGGCCTGCTTCAGTCGGTCCAGGTATTCCTGCCACAATGCATCGTAATTGTCACCCAGGGTATATAGCGTCTCCCAGGAATAAATACCGGTGCTGTGGCCGTCATCAAAATGCAGTTGCAACGCGTAATTACCCACCGGTTCGATTTTTTCTATATTGACCTCTTCCTTGCCCAGCTGCAGCACTTCCTGGCCCGGACCATGGCCCCGGACTTCCGCCGATGGCGAGTAAACCCGCAGGTATTCACAGGGCAAGCTGAAGGACTTGCCGTCTTCAAAGGCAATTTCCAGCACCCGTGATTGTTGATGCAGTTTCACGTCGGTTGGTCTCGGTGTCGTGTTCGCCATAGTTACCCCTTGCAGATTAAAACGTTTCGTAAAACTTCAGCGGGAACGGCGACGATTTCAACCTTCAAATCGACGCGCCGTTCCTGTTCATTATTTTTCCTGGTCAAACCCGGTCGCCATAACGGCAATACGGGCACGCCGGAGCGACTTACAGAATATACCGTGACAAATCATCGTCTCCGGCCAGGTCCCCCAGTTGTTCATCGACATAGGCGGCATCTACAACGATCGTTTCCCCGGCGATATCCGCGGCCCGGTAAGAGACATCATCCAGCAGCCGTTCCATAACCGTGTGTAAGCGGCGGGCGCCAATATTTTCCGTATGTTCATTGACCTGCCACGCCACCTGAGCCAGCCGCGCAATGCCATCGTCGGTGAATGTCACTGCCACTTTTTCAGTGGCCAATAACGCGGTGTATTGTTCGGTAAGGGAGGCATCGGGGTCGGTAAGAATTTTCACAAAATCATCCACCGTTAACGCCGCCAGTTCCACGCGAATGGGAAACCGTCCCTGCAATTCAGGAATCAGATCTGAGGGTTTGGCCAGATGGAACGCCCCGGATGCAATAAACAGGATATGATCTGTTTTCACCATGCCGTACTTGGTGGTGATCGTCGACCCCTCCACCAGTGGCAGCAAGTCCCGTTGCACCCCTTCCCGGGAAACATCCGGACCGGTGGTTTCACTGCGCTTGGTGATCTTGTCCATTTCATCGAGGAATACAATGCCGTTTTGTTCCACGTTTTCCACGGCGCGCAACTTGATATCTTCTTCGTTTAACAGTTTACCGGCTTCTTCATCGGTTAACATTTTAAACGCGTCCTTGATTTTCAGCTTGCGCGTTTTGGTACGGTTGCCACCAAGGTTTTGAAACATTCCCTGCAGCTGGCTGGTCATCTCTTCCATGCCGGGCGGCGCCATGATTTCCACACCGATGGGATTGACGCTCAATTCAACGTCGATTTCCTTGTCGTCCAGTTCCCCTTCGCGCAATTTTTTACGAAACTTTTGCCGGGTATTGGATTGTTCTTCCAGCTCATCACTGACCGACCCGGTAAAGCCCATGCTGCGCGCCGGCGGCAATAATATATCCAGGATCCGTTGTTCCGCGGCATCTTCGGCGCGGTGCCGGACCTTGGTCATTTCCGTTTCGCGGGTTAACTTCACGGAAATCTCCACCAGGTCACGGATAATGGATTCCACGTCACGGCCCACGTAACCGACTTCGGTAAATTTGGTGGCTTCCACTTTCACGAACGGTGCATTGGCCAGCTTTGCCAGTCGTCGGGCAATCTCGGTTTTACCAACCCCCGTGGGCCCGATCATTAAAATATTCTTGGGAGTAATCTCGCCTTTTAATTCATCGGCAACCTGCGAACGTCGCCAGCGGTTACGCAGTGCAATAGCAACCGCCCGCTTGGCATCGGCCTGGCCGATAATATGTTTATCAAGTTCCTGTACGATTTCCCGGGGTGTCATTTGTGACATGATTGGCTCTCTACGCGTTTATATCCAGTTCTTCAATAGTCAGGTGATCGTTGGTAAAAACACAGATGCTGGCCGCAACGTTCAACGCTTTTTCAACGATGGTTTTGGCGTCCAGTTCCGTGTTTTCCAGCATGGCAACCGCGGCGGCCTGGGCATAAGGACCACCGGAGCCGATCGCGATGAGGTCGTGTTCCGGTTCGATCACATCGCCGTTACCTGAAATAATCAACGACGCGGTTTCGTCAGCCACCGCAAGCAACGCTTCCAGGCGACGCAACATGCGATCGGTACGCCAGTCTTTGGCCAGTTCCACGGCCGCCCTTGTCAGATGACCATGATGTTTTTCCAGTTTTGCCTCGAAACGTTCGAACAGGGTAAAGGCGTCGGCGGTACCCCCGGCAAAACCGGCGATCACCTTGTCATGATACAGGCGCCGCACTTTCCGCGCATTGCCTTTCATAATGGTATTACCCATGGAAACCTGCCCATCGCCACCGATGACCACCTGGTTACCACGCCGAACCGAGACGATTGTGGTACCGTGATATTGCTCCAAAGTATGACTCCCTGTTGTGAGTGGTTGAAAGTTTAATGGGGCTGCTCGACACAGTACACAGCGACACAGCGCCATGTCCCGATAAGCCATTATTTTTTGGTAGTTTTTGGCTATCCCCAGTCAAAACAGATAGTTAAATCGATTACACGGCGGTTATTCGTAAAACCAGCGCTAATACTTCTATATAGTGCCAGTTATAGTGATTTAAAGCATCGCCCGCTAATCAGCCGGATTTGTTACGTTTTCTGGCCCGAGGGTGGGCGCTGTCGTAGACTTTCGCCAGATGCTGGAAATCCAGGTGAGTATAAACCTGGGTGGTGGAAATATCGGAATGGCCCAGCAACTCCTGCACGGCGCGCAAATCACCGCTGGATTCCAACAGGTGACTGGCAAAGGAATGCCGCAAACGATGGGGGTGAATATGGCTGTCCAGGTCGTGGCGTACCCCCCATTGCTCGAACCGCCGCTGCACGGTGCGCGCGGCGATGCGCTGCCCCCGACGACTTATAAACAGCGCTTGCTGATTATCTTCACAAAAAGTGTTGCGTACCGACAGCCATTGTTGCAACCGTTCCAGGGCTTTGCGGCCCACAGGCACTACCCGGCCCTTGGAACCTTTACCCGTTACCGGAATAGTCCCTTCCCTGAAATCAATATCATCCACATTTACCGATACCAGTTCCGCCAACCGCAGCCCCGATGAATACATGAGTTCCAACATGGCCAGATCACGGATCATCAGTGGATTGTTTTTGTTATTTGCATCGAGGCTCTTTGTATCGAGCAACGTTGCTAACTGATCCACATCCAGGGGCGATGGTAACTTGCGGGTGGCTTTG
>JASFMT010000040.1:0-15225 GCA_050117455.1 Gammaproteobacteria bacterium
GCTTCGTGGTGCCGGACAACAAGCGCATTACCCATGACATTGCAGTGCCGGAGGAATTTCAGGCCGAAGCGCACCAGGGCCAGATCGTGGTGGTGGAACTGGTGGAACAACCCACCAAGCGCCGCCAACCATTGGGGCGTATCATCGAAGTCCTGGGCGAACATATGGCCCCGGGCATGGAAATCGACGTCGCCATTCGTGCCCACGAAATTCCCCATGAATGGCCCGAGGGCGTCGAAGCAGAAATACAACTTTTTTCGGAAGAGGTGCGTGAAGAGGATAAAAAAGGCCGCGAAGACATTCGCCACCTGCCACTGGTTACCATCGATGGCGCCGATGCCAGGGATTTCGACGATGCCGTGTATTGCGAACCCGCCACCAGTGGCTGGCGGTTGATCGTCGCCATCGCTGATGTGTCCCACTACGTCAAACCCGGCAGCGCCCTGGACAGTTCCGCGCGGGAAAGGGGTAACTCCGTCTATTTCCCGGGGCGGGTGATTCCCATGCTGCCGGAGCTGTTGTCCAATGGTTTATGTTCCATTAACCCCGGCGTCGACCGCCTGTGCATGGTATGCGACATGCAGGTGAGCACCACCGGTACCATCAAATCCTATCGTTTTTACGACGCGGTCATGAAATCCCATGCCCGCATGATTTACGATGACGTGGCCGCGATTCTCAGCGGCGACGTGGTGGTGCGAAAACGCTTTGAAGAACTGGTGCCGCACCTGGAAAACCTGCGCCAGTTATACAAGGCTTTCAGTAAACAACGGCGCAAACGCGGGACCATCGAATTTGAAACCACGGACACCGTCATTGAGTTTGGACCCGGGAAAAAAATCGAAAACATCGTGCCGCTGGTGCGTAACGTTGCCCATCGCTTAATTGAAGAATGCATGATTGCGGCGAATGTGTGTGCCGCAAAATACCTTAACAAGCACCAGTTACCGGCTCTTTATCGAGTGCACGAAACGCCGGCTGCCGACAAGCTCAGTGATCTGAGGGAGTTTTTAAAGTCCCTGGGATTAAAACTGCAGGGCGGCGCGCAACCGGAAGCCAGGCATTTTGCCCAGCTGCTGGAGGAAGTGGGTGACCGGCCTGATGCCCACCTGATCCAGACGGTCATGTTACGCAGTTTAAAACAGGCCATGTATACGCCGGAAAACGTCGGTCACTTTGGATTGGCATTACCCATGTACGCCCATTTCACCTCGCCCATTCGACGTTACCCGGATTTACTGGTGCATCGTGGTATCCGGCACTTACTGGCCAACAAAACGGCCCAGGATTTTCGCTACGACAACGAAGACATGACACAGTTGGGCGAGCAATGCTCCATGACCGACCGCCGCGCCGAAGACGCAACCCGCGACGTGGAAAGCTGGCTCAAATGCGAATACATGATGGACAAAGTCGGTGAGGTGTTTGACGGCATTATTTCCGGTGTCACCAGTTTTGGCCTGTTCGTGGAGCTTAAAGGCATCTACGTCGAAGGACTGGCTCACGTTACCTCATTGAGTAACGACTACTACCACTTCGATCCGGTTAAACATTGCCTGGTCGGCGAGCGCACCCGGGAAGTTTACCGCCTGGCTGATAAAGTCAGTGTCCGCGTGGCGCGGGTGGACCTGGACGAAAAACGCATCGACTTTGATTTAATTGGCAAACTTGAAGACGCCAGGGCACGAAAAAGCCGAGGTTCTACACCGAGGGCCAGGGCAAAACAATCGCCAGCCAAAGGCAAAAAAGGCACCAGGAAAGCAGCGAAAAAGACAACCAAAAAGAAAAAAACTGCCGCTAAAAAAGCCAAAGGCCGCAAAACCACGAACACCAAAGGCAGTAAGAGTAAAAAGAAAAAAGGCAAAGCTGCCCATCCAAAAACGTCGAAAAAGCAGGTAAGAAAGAAGAAGCGCAGTCGGTGAGCGTTTGGCTGTCGAGTGCCTGGCGTTGGTGGGTGATAATTTTTTTGGGTGCTTCGCGCCAATTGCTATTCACAACGCATTCAATCTCGCTCACTGTCATTCGCCAGTTGCGCGTTTTATCCGGTTTGTAGTAGTTAACGACTAAAAAGACACAAGTTAATAAGCGTTTCCCCGAAACAGTATGAGCAAACTAAACTACATCTTTGGTCTCCACGCCATTACCTCCCTGCTCAACGTTAATCCCGGCGCCATCCAGCAACTGTTTATTGATAAAAAACGCCAGGACAAGCGTATCCAGGATTTGATGCAACGGGCTAAAAAACTGTGCATGGAGATAACCACCACGGATACTCAGCAGCTCGATAAATTGGCAGGCGGTGGCAAACACCAGGGTATTGTGGCGCAATGCCAGATGCCGCAGCCGTTGAACGAAAGTACGCTGGATCCAATGCTGGAATATCCGGATCATCCTTTGTTGTTTCTGGTGCTGGATGGCGTGCAGGATCCGCACAACCTGGGCGCCTGTTTGCGCACCGCTGATGCGGCGGGGGTGGATGCGGTCATTATCCCCAGGGACAGGGCCGTGTCGCTCACATCGACGGTAATTAAAGTGGCGAGTGGCGCCGCGTATACGGTGCCGGTGATCAGTGTCACCAACCTCAGCCGCACTATGCGTTATATGCAGGACGCGGGAGTCTGGTTTGTGGGAACCGATGGTGCTTCCTCACAGAGTCTCTATGAGCTGGAGCTAACCGGTTCCATCGCCATTGTGATGGGGGCGGAGGGCAGCGGTTTGCGTCGGCTCACCAAGGAGGTGTGTGACTATCTGGTGAATTTACCCATGGCCGGCAGCGTGGAGAGTCTCAACGTCTCCGTGGCCACCGGTGTATGCCTGTACGAAGTGGTACGGCAGCGGGAGCAAAAGAATCACAACAATGGCTGAATATCAAAACAATAAAAAACAACAAGTTAGGCTGCTGCGTGGCGATAATATCGAGTATCCATGTTTGCTGCCAACGGATTCATCTGGACAAAAATCAGTAAATTACAGTAAAATCGCCGCCTTTCTTTATTAACTCCTTGCCACACCGCCGACGAGCGGGTGGCTATTAACCCTTGAGGAGCACTACATGAGACACTATGAAATTGTGTTTCTGGTCCATCCTGACCAGAGCGAACAGGTTCCCGCGATGACGGAAAAATACCGTTCGATGATTGAATCATCCGGCGGCAAAATCCATCGCTTCGAAGACTGGGGACGCCGTCAACTCGCCTATCCCATCAACAAGGTTCACAAAGCACATTACATCCTGATGAATATCGAGTGCGATCTCGCCACCTTTGACGAGTTGAAAAGCGCATTTCGTTTCAATGATGCTGTTATTCGCGATATGTTTCTGGTGCGTAAGGAAGCCGTTACTGAGCCGTCACCGTTGGCCAAACAGAAAGACGAACGTGACGATTCGGGCGATGACTCCGGTCGCCGGGACGATTCCAGTGACAATGATTCCAGTAACAATGAAGAATCAAGTGAAAGCAGCAATAAAACCGCTGCCGAAGCTTGATTGCCACAGGCCATCGTTATATTTAACCGAATGAACATGCACACGTTATTTTGAGAGGATGTTATGTCAAGAATGTTTCGCCGTAGAAAATATTGCCGTTTTACCGCCGAAGGCGTTAAGGAAATCGACTACAAAGATTTGCAGACCCTGAAGGCCTACATTACCGAGACCGGCAAAATCGTGCCAAGCCGTATTACGGGTACCAATGCCCGTTACCAACGGCAGCTGGCCAAAGCCATCAAGCGTGCCCGTGCACTGGCGTTATTGCCATACACGGATTCGCACCAATAATCATACCGGCGTTTTATTACAACCTGTTGTTCAATAGCAAGCTAAACACCGCGCCGCGGTGAATACGCTTCGCGACCAATAAATAACAGAACAATGAAGGCACTGGCGGCATACATAATGAGGGGGCGGACCCAGGCGATTGGTATCGCGGCGGGGTTTGCTGTGCTATCCCTGATATTTCCGTTGTTGAGCATCGTGAGTGCGGCGGTCGTGGCACTCGTGGCTCTACGGTTAGGACCGGCACCGGGAATGTTACTGGTGGCTGTCAGTACGCTGGTGGCGCTGGCGTTGACGTTGCTGGTGTCCGATATGACATACGCAATGCCCGCGATTTTATCGCTGGTATTGTTGTTAGTGTTGACGTGGATTGCCAGCGTCGTGTTGCGTTACACGCGATCGTTGTCAATGGCTATAACAGCGCTGACCTTCATCGGCATGGTCATTATTATTGTTTTCCATCTCGTGGTGGGTGATCCCCTTACGTGGTGGCAGTCACATTTTGATGACTTTTTCGCGCAGGCTACCGAATCGATGATGGCCGACCAGAAAATGGTGTTCGAACAAAATCTGGAAACCTGGGCCGCCATTATGACAGGTTTTGTGACCATGGCCTTTTTGTTAAACGTCATTTTTGCCCTGTTTATCGGGCGTGCGTGGCAGGCTATGTTATACAATCCCGGCGGTTTTCGGGAGGAATTTCATGCCCTGCAATTCGGTAAAAAGTACGCCATATTTGCGCTGGTTATTGCCAGTGTGGCGTTGATCCCGGACACGACCATCGCAATGATTTGCAAAGATATCCTGATGGTCCTGATGATGGTTTACGTACTGCAGGGTATCGCCGTCGTGCATTCCATCGTGGCGCAAAAAGGATTGCACTGGGTATGGCTGGTTGGATTGTATTTACTGGTGTTGATGTTGTCACAACTTGTGGCGATCACAGGGTATATCGATACCTGGATGAATTTCAGGAGACGAGTAACTAGCGCTGTATAAGAACTCTCGATTGAATGTTTTTAATTAATTGTTTGCACAAATGAAACGTCTGTAACGATGATGGAGTTATTACGATGAATGTTATATTACTGGAAAAGATCGCCAATCTGGGTGACCTGGGCGATAGCGTAAAAGTAAAAGCCGGTTATGGCCGTAACTTTCTGATTCCCCAGGGCAAGGCTGTTCCGGCTACTACCGAAAATGTTGAGAAGTTTGAGGCGCGGCGCGCAGAGCTTGAAAAGGCGGCGGCAGAAAAACTGTCAACCGCAGAAGCGCGTAAAGATGCTATCAGCAAACTAACCATCTCCATTACACAAAAAGCCGGTGATGAAGGTAAACTGTTTGGTTCCGTGGGCACAACCGATATAGCCCAGGCAATCACAGACGCCGGCGTTGCTGTTGAGAAGCGCGAAATTCGGTTGCCCACCGGTCCCATTCGTCAGGTTGGTGATTACATGATCGAAATTGAGTTGCACAGTGACGTGATAGCAGAAATCAACGTCAACGTTGTTCCGGAATAGTCGTTCATACAATAATTGCCAAACAGGATTAGTCGTCAACTGATCCTTTGATAGACGATGACAGGCGGCAGTTGTCCACGGGATTCGCGCTAGAGTAGCCCCGATATAAAATAAATATGGCACTATCTATCCGCGTGGTGCCGTGGGTTGGCGCGATAATCTTAACAGTCACCGTTGCTGCGCAACAGCGATTAATTTGCAACCATTTGTGACCGACGAATGGAAACTGTCGT
This sequence comes from Gammaproteobacteria bacterium, assembly GCA_050117455.1. Lineage (GTDB taxonomy): Bacteria > Pseudomonadota > Gammaproteobacteria > SZUA-152 > SZUA-152 > JAKEGK01. The sequence continues at coordinate 5,529 of JASFMT010000040.1, forward strand.
TACCAGCGAGTTGGGTGCAGCTGATAAAAATCAAGTAACCGGTGACAAACATTCATTTAATAAAAATAAAATACCGGCATGTAACCGGTTAATATCTTGATTGCTGGCATAATGTTGATAGAAACAATACAGAACATGCTGTTTATTTTTGTTTCAGTAGTTTATTAGCTTTTGTTGAAACACGATATTTAACAGCCAGCTAGATTTCCAATTTAAACGTCACCTCAGATTGACCGGCTATCCTCATGAACATTTCTTTGCAAGTGGTTTGTAACGAAAAAAATAAAAATATTTTTATGGCAACCGGCCACAAAACAAATTAGATTTGCTATTCTTTTCTGTGCTGTAATAATTTTGTAATACACGATAGGGTACAAAATCATTGCAGTGTATCTTCATCGCTTTTGTAATTTTATTTTTGTTAGTTTTTTGTGACACGCAGTGTAAAGTAAGCCGACGTCCACGGATTGTATTGACGTGATTCTTAGAATAACTAAAACGCTGTAAGAAACATGACAGAACCAGCTATTTCTTCCAATACCGTTGATCTTGCCGCCGAAACCCTCAAGGTTGCGCCGCACTCGATTGAGGCCGAACAGTCCGTGCTGGGCGGACTGATGCTTGATAATGCCGCCTGGGACAAAATATCCGAAATTGTCGTTGAAGAAGATTTTTATCGCCGCGACCACCGGCTGATTTTCCGTGCCATCGCCGCGTTGGCGGACCTCGGCAATCCCTTTGATGTCGTTACGTTATCGGAGTGGCTTGAAAGTAACAACTTACTGGATGCCGCCGGCGGACTGTCCTATCTGGGTACGCTGGCTCAAAATACGCCCAGTGTCGCCAATATTCTTGCCTACGCTAAAATCGTGCGCGAACGTTCCGTGCTGCGCCAGTTGATTTCGATAGGCCATCAAATCAGCACCAGTTGCTATGAAACAGAAGGACGCACCAGCGAGGAGCTACTGGATAACGCCGAAAAGCTGGTCTTCAAAATTGCCGAACAGGGCTCGCGTGGCCGCCGGGAGTTTGTTTCCATCAAGGATCTACTGGTTAAGGCCGTCGACCGTATTGACGCCCTGTTTCAACAGGACAATCCGATCACGGGGGTACCCACCGGTTTTAATGACTTTGACGAGATGACCTCCGGCCTGCAGTCGTCGGATCTGGTGATTGTTGCCGGGCGTCCTTCCATGGGTAAAACCACATTCGCGATGAACATCGCCGAGCACGCCGCTGTCAAAATGCAGGTACCCACTGCTGTGTTCAGCATGGAAATGCCGGGAGAACAGCTGGCAATGCGTATGCTGTCCTCTTTGGGCCGTATCGACCAACACAGGGTACGCACCGGTAAACTGGATGATGACGATTGGCCCCGATTGACCCATGCCGTGGGACAACTGGCGGAAGCACCCTTATTTATCGATGATACCCCGGCATTGACGCCCACCGAATTGCGGTCGCGGGCGCGGCGGTTAATGCGCGAGCACGGGTTGGGGCTGATCGTTATCGATTATTTGCAATTGATGCAGCTGCGCGGATCGGAAAACCGCACCAACGAGATTTCGGAGATTTCGCGGTCATTAAAGGGGCTGGCCAAGGAACTGAATTTGCCCATTATCGCCCTGTCACAGCTTAACCGTAGCCTGGAACAACGCCCCAACAAACGGCCGGTGATGTCCGATCTACGGGAATCCGGCGCGATTGAGCAGGATGCTGACGTGATCACATTTATTTACCGTGACGAAGTCTACAATGAAGACAGTCCGGAGAAGGGGATTGCCGAGATTATTATCGGTAAACAACGTAACGGACCCATCGGTACGGCACGGTTGACATTTATCGGCCAGTACACCCGTTTTGAAAACTATGTTGCCAGCAACATGTACGATGATGAAGGATATGCATGAGTCGTGCGACAACGGCGACCATAGACCTCAAAGCCCTGCGCCATAATCTTGAGCGCGTCAAGCAGCTCGCCCCCAATTCCCAATCCATCGCGGTGATCAAGGCCGATGGCTATGGCCATGGAATATTACGCGTTGCCAAAGCGCTGGAAGCCGCCGACAAGTTTGGTGTTGCCAGTCTCGACGAGGCACTGTCCCTGCGTAACAAGAGTATCCGTAAGCCTATTGTTTTGCTCGAAGGTGTATTCGAGGCCTCTGAGTACAGCAAAGCGGGACTGCAAAATGTTGAAGTGGTGGTTCATCATATTTCGCAACTGGAGATGCTGGAAGAATATGATCGCGGTGCGTCAAAAGCGGCGTCGCGCATCAATGTCTGGCTGAAGATCGATACGGGTATGCATCGTCTGGGATTTCCGCCGGATATTGTACCCATCGTCTGGCAGCGGTTAAAAGCCGTATCCCTGGTCAAGGAAATCTACCTGATGACCCACCTTGCCAACGCCGATAATCCCAAAGACATGGTAACCAAAATGCAGCTCAAGATGTTTGACCAGGCCACCCAGGGACTGGAGGCGAAGAAATCCATTGCCAATTCCGGAGCGATTATCAGCTGGCCGGAAACCCATGCCGATTTTGTCCGTCCCGGTATTATGTTGTACGGTGTTACCCCGTTTAGCACCGGTACCGGGCTCGATCACGATCTGCAGCCGGTCATGACATTGAGCAGTGAGCTGATTGCGGTGAATTACCACAAGAAAAACTCAGCTGTCGGCTACGGCGGTCAATGGGTATGTCCCGAAGATATGCCGGTGGGCGTTGTTGCCATCGGCTATGGTGACGGATACCCACGCCACGCCAAGTCCGGAACGCCGGTACTGGTCAACGGTGCGCGCGTCGAATTGATCGGCCGGGTTTCCATGGATATGATTTGCGTGGACCTGCGCCAGCAACCGGATGCGAAAGTTGGCGATCCGGTGATATTGTGGGGTGAAGGTTTACCCATTGAGGAAGTGGCACGGAGCGCCGACACCATTGGCTATGAACTGTTGTGTCACGTAACCCAACGGGTCAAGTTCGTGGAAAAGAATTAATAATATAACGGCGCAACCGTACATACATCATCGTAGTGTCTCCGTTCCCGGAGCGTTGCCAGGTCTATTTTTTCCTTTTGCAGTGCGCTGCGCGGGCCAAAAACACCAACACGTCAATTGACTGGCCCGCGCAGTGTTTATATGTTGTTAAAGCCGCATGTAGCACGACGTGCACGTAATTTCATAACCATGGCGGATACGATGTGAGCAGGATGCAGGCGAACAGCGGTGGATCGGTTATCAGGGGGGTTACACATCATGGCCAAACGCAAAGTCGCTTATGTTTGTAACGATTGCGGCGCCGACTACACAAAATGGCAGGGCCAGTGCGACAATTGCGGGGCCTGGAACACGCTCAGCGAATTCGTTGTCACCACGAAAAAGCAGGCCACCCAACAACCGCGTTTCGATGGCTATGCCGGCGAACGCTCCAAAGTACAATCCCTTAACGAAGTGGCGCTGGAAGAAACCCGGCGCATTGCATCCGGCACGCGGGAACTGGATCGCGTCCTGGGCGGCGGTTTTGTCGAGGGTTCCACAATATTAGTTGGCGGTCATCCCGGTGCCGGCAAAAGTACACTGTTGTTACAGGTGTTGTGTCATTTATCACGGCACATGAACGCGTTGTATGTGACCGGCGAAGAGTCGTTACAACAAATCGCACTGCGTGCGCATCGGCTGGGATTAACCACCACGGATCTCAAGATGCTGGCGGAAACCGATGTGATGTCCATAAGCGCAACCGCCGGTGACCTGAAGCCAAAAATCCTGCTCATCGACTCCATCCAGGTGATGTATCTCAACGATGTGCAATCGGCCCCCGGCGGCGTCGCACAGGTACGCGAATGCGCTGCTTATCTTACGCGGTTCGCCAAGCAGACGGGCACCATCTTGATTCTCATTGGCCACGTTACCAAGGACGGAACCCTTGCCGGTCCCAAAGTGCTGGAGCATATGATTGACTGTTCGGTGATGCTGGAAGGTTCCGACGACAGCCGTTTTCGAACATTGCGCAGCACCAAGAACCGTTTCGGCCCGGTCAATGAACTTGGCGTGTTCGCCATGACTGACAAAGGCTTAAAAGAAGTAAAAAATCCGTCGGCAATATTTTTAAGCCGCGGCGAAGAACCGGTGCCGGGCAGCGCGGTGCTGGTGCTCTGGGAAGGTACCCGTCCGTTACTTATTGAAGTTCAGGCGTTGATTGACCAAAGCTCGTTGAATAACCCGCGCCGGCTGGCGGTAGGGTTTGAAGGTAACCGTCTGGCCATGTTACTGGCCGTGTTACACCGCCATGGGGGTATCCATGTGGCGGACCAGGATGTATTTGTTAACGCGGTCGGCGGTGTCAAGGTGGTTGAAACCAGTGCCGATCTGGCGCTGATCCTGTCAATTGTTTCCAGTTTCAAAAACAAACCACTGCCACAGGATCTGGTGGTTTTCGGCGAAGTAGGGCTGTCCGGTGAAATACGCCCCGTGCCCAGTGGCCAGGAGCGCATTGCCGAAGCCGCAAAGCACGGCTTTCGTAAGGCCATCGTGCCATTGGCCAACAAACCCAAACAAACCATCGAAGGTATTGAAGTTATCGGTGTAAAACAGATCCGGGAAGTAATGGATTATATCTAGCGTTCGGTTTTACAAGTGACAAAAACCTGGTCCAGCTAAACAGTTAAGGAAACCCTGAACAGCCCCGGATTTCGCGTCCGCGGCAGATGCCGGCTTGCGTCGATCGTACTGCCCAGGCTCCCCGGTCCAGAAACATCCCTCCCCGTAACCCGGTAAAACTTTTTTATTACAATACGTTAAAACAAAAACAGCTCCAGCGAATTGCGATATAAACGATAAAGAATTGCGTCTGCCAGCCGTTAACCTTTGAATAAATTCTGGGATTTCTGGGTTACTGGATTTGTGTTTTTGTGTTCGCCAATTTCTTAGTTTAGTTGGAATTTTATGTACTATAAATTGTTGGTATTTCCCCTTTGCGTAATTGTTGCTGCAAGTTGTTTATACCTGCTTCCCGCGTCTGCCGCAGATGATCCTTTAACCATGGGGGTGTTTCCACGGCGCAACGCGAAAGTTACCATGAAGTTATTTAATCCCATTGCCAAATACCTGTCACGTAAGCTGGGGCGGGAAGTCGAACTGGTCATCAGCAAGGACTTCGAATCATTTTGGGAAGGCGTGACGGAACAGCGCTATGATCTCGTTCACTACAACCAGTATCACTACCTGGAATCACATAAAAAATACGGTTACCAGGTTATTGCGAAAAATGAAGAGTTTGGCAGTTCGCGGATATCCGGGGTTATTACCATCAGGGTAGACAGTGGCATCCGGAGTGTTCTGGATCTTAAAGGTAAAAAAATTGTTTTTGGGGGCGGCCCGAAGGCAATGATGAGCTATATCGTCCCCACATATCTTCTACGGGAAGGTGGCTTGCGAGCCGGGGACTATGAAGAAGCGTTTGCAAGAAATCCTCCCAACGCCATCCTTTCAGCTTATTTCCGTCAGTCTGCTGCGGCGGGTGCCGGCAGGCCGATGTTACGCAGCTCTCCCACCTTGTGACCAGCGAGCCATTGGCGCATTTGCCATGGGCGGCGAGCGGAAGACTGGACGAGGACCTGCGGCAAAAAATAAAAGCCGCGCTGATTGACCTGAAAAACAATGGTGAGGGATTAGAGTTGCTTAAAGGGGCAAAGCTTACCGGTATCAGTCCCGCAACCGACAAAGACTACGATCCGCATCGAAAAATTGTAAAAGCGGTCTATGGCAAAAATTACTGACGTTACTTCATCCCGGGTCCCAAAGTCTCCGGGGATCGTCGGAGGTCTGGGAGCCAAATTCGTATTGCTGGTGATCGGGATACTTTCCATTACCCTTGGTGTGGCGACAGCGCTTACTGTTCAGAGGCAAAATGCACTCATAGAAAGCCATCTCGAAGAAAAAGGCCATTTGCTTGGTCATTTTGTTTCGCTGATCAGTGCCGAGGCCATCCTGGCTTATGATTTTGACTCTCTGAACGGTTATATAAAGGATGTCAGCCAGCAAAATGATATGGTGTATGGTGTGGTACTGGACACCAAAAACCATCCAATGACGTCATACCTTGATACAGAAAATCCCCTGATCAACTCTATCATTAGCGAGGTGGGTCGCTACAACGTGTCAGCCGTTCTCCAGCGTCTTCAAAAACGCGATAACATTATTCATATGTCTTTTCCAATTACCGTGGAGGATAAAAAAATAGCGACGATTGTCGTTGGAATTGGAAAGGAGCGTCTTTACCAAATGGCAACACGAATTATTACCAATCAAGTGTTGATCAATGTAGCCATTATTGCATTTCTCAGCTTGGCGATTTATCTGGTATTTCGCTACAGCGCCCTTCGGCCAATTCGCTACCTTATGCAGGGATCCCAACGAATGGCCGGTGGCGATCTTGACACGCCTGTTCCCGTGGTCAGCAATGACGAACTGGGTACGCTAACACAGTCTTTTAATGACATGATGTTGCGTTTGGGTACCACGGTTGTGGAAAAAGACAATGCTATGAGCCAGCTTTCGGAATTAAACAGGTACCTGGAAGAACGGGTACGCAGGAGAACAAGTGCGCTACAGCGTAGTGAAACCCGTATTCGTGCCGTGCTGGATAACATCGGAGAAGCTATTATCATTCTCGATGAAGACGGGTTCGTGGAATCCGCCAATCCCGCCGCCGCCGGTATTTTTCGTTGCACAATCAATGAAATTGTCGGCATACACTCGCTTCTATTGCTGGCGGATCACTATAGTGACAAATACCAGCATAACGACAGGTACAATGACTATCGGGAAGGTCCTTTTGCCCCTGACCAGGCGCCGACCGCCAAAGAATTTCAAGGTAAACGCGCCGATGGAACCGCGTTTCCTATGGAGCTGCTGGTCACGCAAATGCAGTTGAACGATGAATATATGCGTATTTGCATTGCGCGTGACATCAGCGAACGCAAGCAGACAGAAAATGAACTCAACCGGCATCGTGATCACCTTGAAGAATTGGTCGCCGAGCGCACCAAAGAGGTGGCGATTGCACGGGACGAAGCCCAGCAAGCGAATCGTGCTAAAAGTGCATTTTTGGCCAATATGAGCCATGAAATCCGCACACCGCTTACCGCCATTGTAGGATTTGCCGAGGTTTCCCTGGACCCTCAGCAGAGTGTTACCGACCGCAATGAAGCAATAAAAACCATAATGCGCAACAGTCAACACCTCCTGCAATTGATCAACGATATACTGGACTTATCCAAAATCGAAGCGAAAAAATTTGAAATCGAACATATAGAACTTTCCCCTTTCAAATTGTTAAATGAACTGTGGGCGTTGTACCAGCCGCAGGCCCTGGAAAAGGGTATCTCTTTCAGTGTCAATTATGAATTGCCAATTCCCGCGTGTGTTATCAGTGATCCTTTGCGAATAAAGCAGATACTCCTGAATTTACTAAGCAATGCATTTAAGTTTACCGACAGTGGACACATAAAAATTCGTGTTTCCTTTGATGAATGCAACAATTTACTGTGTTTCGACGTAATTGATTCCGGTATAGGTATGAACAAAGAGCAGATAGGCCGTGTTTTCGAGAACTTTACCCAGGCGGATTCCAGCACGACGAGAACTTACGGCGGTACCGGTCTGGGGCTTGCCCTGTCCCGGTCAATGGCTCATATGCTGGGCGGCTCGCTGTCGGTTAAAAGTGAAGAAGGCATAGGCAGTAGTTTTTCATTAACCATCGACACGGGTTCAATAAATACTGACACTCTGGTAACAGATGTTATTTCCATTGAATCGGATAACGCAGAAGTTTCCGAACAAAAATACATTAAGCCGTTAACCGGGCACGCTCTGCTCGCCGAAGATACGATCGATAATCAACGCCTCATTAAATGGCTGTTGAAAAAAATAGGTGTGGAAGTAACCATTGCCAACAACGGCAAAGAGGCTATTGAGCTGGCACTGACAAGAGATTTCGACTTAGTACTAATGGATATGCAGATGCCTGTTGTGGATGGTGTAACCGCGGTTACACAATTGCGCTCAAAAAAATACCAAAAACCCATTGTCGCACTTACGGCTAACGCAATGACAAAAGATAAAGAACGTTGTCTGGCGGCCGGTTGTAATGATTTTATAACCAAGCCCGTTAATCGCCAGCGCCTTTACGATGTTATTTCGAAATATTTGACCAATGCAGATACTAAAAACGGCAATGACACGCCCATTTACCCCGCGGTGCTGGACGACAACCTGGAATGGGCGAAGATGAGCCGTGAATTTGCCAGTTCGCTAATAACCGAATTGAAAGCTATAAAAACAGCAGCAATGACGGAGGACTGGGAGGCGGTTGAGTGGCTCCTGCATGCGTTGAAAGGCAAAGGCGGCGGCTTTGGGTATCCTATCGTAACTGATACGGCAGCTGAGGCGGAGAATCATATCAAGAACAGGAATTATCCTGCCACAATCGATGCGATCGACAACCTGCTATCCATCGGTGAGCGTATATATGGCGGTCTTCAAGCGTTAAAAGACTATAAGCAAGCTTAGGTGCCGGGCGAGGTATTGATTGCTTTACGCGAGCTGCGACAACTCATCGAGTTGCTGTTTGTTGGTGCGGTAGTTGCCTGGCACCCAGGTAGATTCTCTGGAAAACGTTGTCAATCTCTGTCAACAAGTCGGGTACTACCTGATGATCTTCACCTTCCAGCTGGAACATCAATTTCGCGGCGAGTTCACTCAATTCATCAAAACCATAGTTACCACCCAGGCCTTTAAGGTCATGGGCGATTTTTTTACACGTCGTTATGTCACCATTGTTGAACGCATTAAACAGTGTATCCCGCCGGTTAGGTAATTTTTCGATAAATTGACTGAGTAAATACCCAAAAGATTCATCTTCACCCAGCAGCGTGGAGTATAGAGGATTTTGCTCAGGTGGCTGGCGATTGTCGTGTTTCAGGTAGCGCGCCGTGACCTGGTAAAAATGGTTTCTATCGACAGGCTTGCTGACGAAGTCATCACAACCGGCGCTCAGATATTTTTCCTGATCCTTTTTCATGGCGTTGGCCGTTAACGCGACGATGGTACCGGAATAGTTGCGTTTTCGCAGTAATTTAACCGCCTGTTCGCCGTCCATTACCGGCATCTGCATATCCATATAAACCAGGTCATAGTCGTTGTTTAACGCTTCATCCACCGCAAGGTTTCCGTTTCCCACGGTCTTTACCGTAGCCCCCATTTTTTCAAGGTGCATGGTAAGCAGCTGTTGGTTATCCTCGTTGTCTTCCGCCAGCAGGACGCGGCCCATCAATAATGTGTGTTCGCCGTTAGTGTCGTTTGATTGATTTTCGTAAACAATTTCAGGTATCTCGTTGGCGTTGTGGGCCATCTCCGAATCAACAAGAGTGTCTGCGGGGATCGACACGGAAAAATTACTGCCAACACCTTTGGTACTTTCTACATCGATAGTGCCGCCCAGTTTTTCCACGAGCAGTTTTGATAGCGACAGGCCCAGTCCGGTACCGCCATATTTTCTCGACGTGCTTGCGTCTTCCTGGCTAAAGGCGCTGAATATGTTGTCAAGCTGCTGTTCGGTTATACCAATTCCTGAGTCGATCACATTGAATGTCACCAGGTGCTTATCACGGTTACAACTTATGTGAATGTTGACAT
>JASFMT010000041.1:0-14860 GCA_050117455.1 Gammaproteobacteria bacterium
CTGGAACGCCAACTGGCGCCGTCCATTGCGGCCGCGTTGAAAAAGGATGGTTTGTTGTTCTACCAGACGTTTATCAAGGCAAGAGTCACCGATAAGGGTCCCGACAATCCCGATTACCGGCTCGAGCGCAATGAACTGCTCAAGCTGTTTTCGTCGCTGAAGATTCTGGTGTACCGGGAAGATGGATTGGTGGGGGATCGCCAGCAGGGCTTTCGCGATGAAGCCCTGCTGGTCGCGCAGCAAGCGGGATAATCAGTTGAAGGTCTTCTGGGTTGGCTGCCCCTGATCGCCCTGCATGGCTTTTTCAATGACTTCCTGGGTGATTTCCGGCGCCAGATGGTTGATGAGCGTGTACACGTATTCGCGCAGATGACGGCCACGATGCAGGCAAATGTAGGTGGTGCCTGATTCGAACAAATGACTGGCATCCACCACGTGCAGCTCCGCATCCTTATCCGCGTCGATGGAACTCTTCGCCACCAGGCCAACGCCCAGACCCAGTTTCACATAGGTTTTAATGATGTCTGAATCGTGGGCGGTTAACGCGATATTGGTCATCAAGCCCTTTTCATCAAAGGCGCTGTTGATGTGGGAGCGGCTGGCGAAAGCATAATCATAAGTAACCAGCGGGTACGCTGCCAGTGCCTCCAGTGTTAGCGGTTGCACATCCAGTAAGGGATGATTGGCCAACGTGATCGCCGCCAGTTTCCAGGTGCGGTAAGGCAGCATGATCAGCTCATCAGGAACGTTCACCGGTGCCGTGGTAATGGCCAGGTCGGCCGTACGTGACATAACCATGTCTACCAACTGGTCCGGATCACCCTGGTGAATACGCAGTTGGATGCCCGGATACTGGCTGGTGAATTTCTTGATCAGTGGCGGCAGGCTGTAGTTGGCATAGGCATGAATGGTCGCAATGGACAATGTACCTTTGCTTTGATCATTGAGCTGTTCGCTCACCTGTTGAATGTTTTCCGCTTCACATAAAATGCGTTCGGCCATTTCAATAATGGTTTGTCCGGCCGGCGTGATGCTCACCAGACGTTTGCCGTGCCGTTCAAAAATCTGGACACTTAACTCTTCTTCCAGCAAGCGGATCTGTGTGCTGATACCCGATTGGGCAGTATGCAACCGCTCGGCCGCGCTGGAGACATTCAGGCCACGGCGGGCCACCTCACATATATATCTTAGTTGCTGTAGTTTCATAGGCGCTTATCTTATCCAATGATTACTGTTCTTTATCTTAGTCCACGATTTCAATATATTCCAATTATATTTCCAAAAATTTTTAATTTATTGATTTTAATGAAAAAAATCAGTGATTTTTTCGGTATATTGTAAGCTGTTTACCTTATATCGGCCGTATCGGATAAAAATTGTGAGGTTTATCGCAATTTTTTCGTGATCACCAGCGCATCTATTCAGAAAAAGTCCTCCGGGCCGTTCACTTCGTAAACAATTTTTCAACGGATCCAGCGTCACGATCCGACAATAACGAACCAAAGCCGGAGACAAGTTTTATGCGTGCAAGCGTTATCGCCTTAAAGTGCAGTATTGCCCTGTTGTTAACAGGCATGTCTTTCAATGTATTGGCCGACAGCTATGAACAGGGACTGGTGGCCTATACACAAGGCGATTACCAACAAGCTGCACTGCATTTTAAATCAGCGGCAAAGCAAGGTGATGCCGGTGCCAGGCACATGTTGATGCGTTTATATAACGAGCAAAACGTTTCGATCAATGATCATGAACGCAATCACAAGCAATCGGTGTACTGGACAAGGCAAGCGGCGCTCAGCGGCATTGTGCCGGCCCAATTCGCATTGGCGGAACACTATAACCGCGCGAACGCATCACAACAGGATCTGCAACAGGCGGTGCACTGGTACCAGCAAGCCTCGCGGCAGGGTCACCACGGTGCCATGGAAAAGCTCGGGGATTTCTACCAGCAGGGAATTGTCGTCGAGCAGGATAGCAGGCGCGCGGACCGGTTATATCAGGTAGCCGCATCGGAGTACGACGTGTTTGCCCAGAAAGGCGACGCGGCGGCCCAAAATTCCCTGGCCGGCATGTATGAAAACGCCAGGGGAGTACAGCGCAATATACCCCGGGCGATTGACTGGTACAAAAAAGCCGCGTTGCAGGAGTTTGCGCTGGCGCAATACAACCTGGGGCGTATGTTTGCCCAGGGAGTTCACGTGGACAAGAACGTTGAGGAAGCCGCCTACTGGTTGCGCAAAGCCGCCGGTCAGGGTCTGGAGCAAGCCAAATTATTGTTGACTGAACTGGGTCAATCCACAGACACCAATGTGGCGATGAAATAACATTAGCATGCTCATTTTCGACGCGAAGCGGGTGAGCGCACGTTCGCATTCACGCCGTTAATTTACCTGTTTAGTGCGGATCGCCGCTGCCCAACCATCCTGTCACTGAGAAAATCACCCAAATACGGCATGATTTTATTCAAGTTTTTGGCGTCAGGTGCTGATAATAAACCTTAGTATCGACTAAATAACTGGCCGATAACGCCTCATGTGTATTAAAGGTTATAGGTATCAATGGGTTAGTTTTTAGTCCGGGGCTTGGCGATGGCCGTAGCACAAAGGTGGCAGCGTCCGGTTCTGTACCTCAACAGACATCGGGTGAACTAAAAAGGCGATTGAGGCAAGGTTATGCAAGAAGAATTTATCGACTCGATTCAGGAATCCATTATCAACGTTCTGGTCACGATGGCGGATATGCATCCTGAATCCGGAAAACCGTCAGTGAGAACCACTAAGGATCCCCATGGGGACGTTACCGGTATTATTGACCTGGTGAGTACCAAAAAAACCGGATCATTGGCCATCAGTTTCACCAAGCCCGTAGCGTTGGAAATCGCCCGGCGTATGTTGCGCATGGAAACCGATACCATTGATGAAATGGTCAGGGACCTGGTGGGGGAGATTGCCAACATGATGGCCGGTGGCGCCAAGGCCAAGCTCCAGGAACAGGGCATGGACTTTGAGCTGACCTTTCCTTCGGTCATTGTTGAAGACGAAAAGAACATAATCCACAACAACGACGCGTCAACCGTGATACTGCCGTTTGTCACCGATTCCGGGGAATTTTTCGTAGAGTTGTATTTTACCGAAGAAGCCGCCGCGTAAATTCCCGGTTTAATTGATCTCACCATGGTTCCGGTTCAATTAATTACCGGCACGTCTTTCTATAGCTCCCGTAAAATATTATTTTGAAGTGGCAATGCTGCACCTCGCGATGGATGGGGCGCAGGGTTGTGCTTCCTATCTCAATTGACAACGTGAATAACGGTAACTGTTCCATGCAGCATAGCAACGACGTCATTGCAGAAAGTGTCAGCGTTTCAGACCGTGAAACAACCAGCCTGTTCGACCAGTTGGGAGGGCTGCCCGCGCTGCAGCGAGTGCACAGGATTTTTTACGACAAGTTATACGCACACCCCTGGCTCAAACATTTTTTTGCCGGCCATAACCAGCAAGCCATTGAGGACCGGCAGAGTGCTTTTATGGCAACGAAAATGGGCGGTAAGGTTAATTACTGGGGTAAACAACCCAGAATGGCGCACCGGCATATGTACATTACCGAGGAATTGTTCAACCTGCGCCACGAACTGTTGCGCCGGTCACTGGACGAGGCCGGCATTGCCAGGCCCCTGGCGCAACGCTGGCTGCGCATTGATGCCGCGTTCAAACACCAGATTGTGAAAGAGTCCATCGAGTCCTTTTATCGCGTTACCTGGAATTATGAGAAACGGATTATTGTACCCAGGTCCCGGGCATCCGACGAATGACAGGTTGTATTTCGAAGGGGTGCGTCGCTAGTCGCGAATCTGAATATCGGGATTCATATTGAGGTTGCCGTCTTCGTCGATGGTGCCAATAGTGTTTCCATCAGCCCCGTTAATGACCGGCAACGGCACCGGCAGCCCTTCGCGGCGAACGAATTTCAGCGTCCAGCCGTAACCTTCGATACTGCGAAGAGCGACCATCTGCGCCGAGGTTAGCAATTTTTCGTAGCCCGGCGGAATCGCCGGCAATCCAGAGCGTTTTTCCGATTCCACGTTGATACCCTGCTTCTTAATTCGACATATCCCCTATATCGTACAAATCGATGTCGGCTTGAGCACATGAGAACCGGTTCACAGTCATATTTTCATGTAGCTGAACGCATGATAGTTTTGCCCGGAGGGAATAAACACTATTTATGAATCTGTATCACGATGCGTTACAATTCGCGTCCATGCCTGATGGCCAGGTATGGAGGGTTCGCCTGTAAATGCTATCCCGTAATGGCAGGCCGGCCGGTACATTCATCATTTTAGTGTTGTTGCAATGACTAAACCGATTAAGGGCATTATGACATTTGTGGCGTCGATCGTCGGATTCGTTATCGTGGCGCTCATCGCGCTGTCGATCATGTCGCGTTACACCGGTGACCCCGGTTTACGCGGCGGGCACCTCCAGGAATGCCCGGTGACCCCCAATTGCGTGGTGAGCGAAGACGTTGACGGTAAAAACATTGACCCCATTGATATCAGTGGCATGGAGGCGTCTGTTGCCTGGCAGCGATTAAACGAAGCCGTCGTTGCCACGGGCGGTGAGGTTAAAGAAGACGATGGTCATTACTTGCGGGCAACCTATAGCAGTGCCGTGTTTCGCTTTATTGATGACTTTGAAGCACGGCTGGATGAGGAGAATAACGTCATTCATTTGCGCAGCGCGTCCCGGGTGGGTCATGGTGATATGGGCGCGAATCAAAAGCGGGTTGCCCGGATTGTTGCCCAATTTCAAAACACCACCGATTAATTCCATAGGTGGCCGTCAAAGCCGCCATTTCATCCTGTGCTTTTTCTGCACGCGCAGGAAGCGCAGTTCGCCAAACCAACGCTGGATCACTTTAGTCTAACTGGATCACTTTAGTCTAATAAAAACGTTGTTCACCTTCCGGTCGAGTCTTGAACCGTTTGTAAGTCCATTGATATTGGGCGGGAGCCTGCCGCATGCATTTTTCCACGCCCTGATTAATCAGTGTTGTCGATTGAACCAGGTCATCCGCCGGTAACGGCGTCTGTTCCGCCAGGAAATGAATGTGATAGCCGCCGCCGCTTAATCGTTCCGCATAACCGTAAACAATCGCCGCGCCGGAACGTTGGGCCAGCTTGGGCAACAGGGTCATGGTGCTGGCGGCAACGCCGCAAAACGGTGCGAAGACACTGCCTTCGCTGTCCGGTTCCTGGTCGGGCAGAATGGCCACCAGTTCGTTACTGGACAGCGCCCGGTAAAGGGCGCGAATACCGCTGGCGTTGGTGGGCACCAGGGTGGCGCCAATTCGCTCGCGGGCCTGTTTAATAAATGGATTCAATTCCTTTAACCGCAGCGGCCGAAATAACGATGTCATGGGATATTTGCGGGAACAATAGACGCCCATTAATTCCCACGCCCCCAGATGCGGCAACGCCAGGATCACCCCTTTGCCTTTGGCAAATCCCTGTTCCAGGGCGCCCTCGCCGGATACCTGTTTAACATGGCGTAACAACCGGTCCTGGCCCCATAACCAGAGTGCGCCGGTTTCCGCCATGGCGCGTCCCAGCTCCATGAAGCTATCGCGGTACAGCCGGGCGCGTTGATCCGCTGGCATTGAAGGAAAGCAAAGGTCAATGTTGGTATGTAGCGGGCGATGCAAATTGTTGGGGATTAAATAAGCGGTATAACCAATGGCCGCACCGATGCGTTGTGCCAGCCCCAATGGCAATAGCGACATAACACGGATGAGCAGTTTGGCAATGGCGGCGCGCATGATGGATTGTATAAACCGGTTGCTTGTGGTTCGTCACGAATGAAAAGACGACGATTATATAAGAATCTTAAATGTCAGGTCACACAATTAACATCATGCGGGGAGGGCGCTGGACCACCCTATTTGATTTTGACGTCCGAGGCACGGACATAGTAATCCTGGTTGAGTAATGGCCGCATGGTCGTCAGCAGGTTCTTGAACAGGTTGCGGTTGTTTTTCTCTTCCGCAGCCAACAATTCCTTCATGTGCTGGCGCTGGGTGGGCATTTCAAAACACGCGGGGCAACTGTCCGGTATTACCGGCAGGCTGCATTCTTTGGCGTAGGCCGCGGTTTGCCGTTCGCGGGTATAAATCAACGGCCGGATCACCCGCAGATCACCGTCATCATTGACATAGTGGGCCTTCATGGTACGCAACTGGCCGCCATGGAACGCTGACATCAGAAAACTTTCCGCCAGGTCATCCAGGTGTTGTCCCAGTGCCAGCACGTTGTAGCCTTCGCGCCGCGCGGTGGCATACATAATACCCCGTTTCATGCGCGAGCAAAAAGAACAGTAGGATGATTTGCCCATGTGATCCACGGCCCGTTGCATAATGGGCTGTGATTGATAAAAGTATTTTACGCCCAGCGATGGCATATAATCCCGCAGGTGGGAAGGATCATAGCCTTCAACCTGCGGGTCCACGGTAATCGCGGCCACGTCGAAATCAACCGGGGCGTGGCGTTTCAAGTGCAGCAATACATGCAGCATGGTCAGGGAGTCTTTACCTCCCGACACGGCGACCAGTACTTTGTCACCGGGTTTTACCATGTTGTAGTCGGCAATCGCCCGGCCAACGGGTCTGAGCAGGGCTTTGGGCGGCGTAATGGTGGTGGCTTTGACGGGATCAACCATAATGTCTACTTTTACGTTACAACTAAACTTCTCATATTACACATTACACATCGCATATTGATAGCGGACATTGCTCGATGTATGCAAGACCTTTAACAGGCGATATCCCGCGTGGGATGGTTGTTCCAGTGTACCGTGGAATTTACGGTGATTGCTAATTTTTGGCGCTGGATTACAATATGCGATTAAATGATAAACATATTGTAAATGGGCCAACTTAAGGAGTTGCCCGCGGACTATCGCAAACCCAGCACGGTTGGCCATTATGACTGCAACATAACGCCGCATAGCGAGTCTTCTATAACGGACTTATCGTGACATCGTTTAATTCAGTTTGTGGCGTCGATCTTTAAACCAGAGGAAGGAAATTCAACATGCCGGAAAGCAAGGTAAAATCGTTATCGCCAAAGGAAGCGTACGACCTGGTGCAAAACAATCCCAGTGCCACCATGATCGACGTTCGCTCGGGTATGGAGTTCCTGTTCGTGGGCCATCCCGTGGGTGCGATTCACATTCCCTGGATTGACGAACCGGACTGGACAGTGAATCCCAACTTCGTCAAGCAGGTACGCCAGGTGATGCTGGGCGGGCTGACCTGCGAAGCGAATGGTTGCGCGCCGGTGGTGCTAATATGCCGCTCCGGCAAGCGCTCCCATGAAGCCGGTGTTGAACTGGTGAAAGATGGCTTCCCGGAAGTCTACAACGTCGAGGAAGGATTCGAGGGCACTCTGGACGAAAAACACCACCGCAGTAGTGTGGGCGGATGGCGGTTTCACGGATTACCCTGGGAGCAATGTTGATACCATCGTTTTTGCCTGCATATCAGTCGTCTGTTGTTGTTCCTTTGTAACCTGCTGATTCTATATATCTTTATCGATGATCTGCCGCTCTCGCAAAGCGGATCGGGGCCGGGAAAAGCTAAATTTTGCTATTCATGTTAGAATAGTCGGCTTTTCCCGACGGACCCTCAATCATATCTGTCTGTTATACAAACGGGCCGAAAAGGATCAATAATGACCACTAGTTTTGAAAATCTGCTTAAACAACGCATTCTCGTTCTCGATGGCGCCATGGGGACCATGATCCAGGGCTATGGCCTGGAAGAACAGGATTACCGTGGCGAGCAATTCAAGGATCATGCTTCGGATTTGAAGGGCAACAATGACCTGTTGTCCATCACCCAGCCGGCGATTATCAAGGAAATTCACACCAAGTACCTGGAAGCCGGTGCTGATATCATCGAGACCAATACATTTAATTCCACCTCCATTGCCCAGGCGGATTACGCCCTGGAGGATAAAGTTTACGAACTGAATTTCGAATCGGCGAAGGTGGCCAAAGCAGCCGCGGCGGAGGTCGCGGAAAAAACCGGCAAACCACGATTTGTGGCCGGCGTATTAGGCCCCACCAACCGCACCGCGTCCATCTCGCCGGACGTGAATAATCCCGGTTACCGGAATACAAATTTCGACGCCCTGGTGGAATCCTATACCGAGGCGGTGCATGGCCTGGTAGAGGGCGGCGCCGACCTGCTGTTGATCGAAACCATTTTCGATACCCTGAACGCCAAGGCAGCCATTTTTGCCATCGACAATTACTTCGACGATCATGACGTGCGGTTGCCGATCATGATCTCCGGCACCATCACCGATGCCAGTGGCCGTACCCTGTCCGGCCAGGTAACCGAAGCATTCTGGAATTCCCTGCGTCATGCCAATCCGGTGAGCTTTGGATTGAACTGCGCGTTGGGTCCCAAGGAACTGCGCCAGTACGTGGAAGAACTGTCAGGCATCGCCAGCTGTTTTGTCAGTGCCCATCCCAACGCCGGTCTGCCGAATGCCTTTGGTGAATACGACGAATCTCCGGAATCCATGGCGGCGCATATTCATGAATGGGCGCAAAGCGGTTTCCTGAACATTGTCGGTGGTTGTTGCGGTACGACCCCGGAACATATTGAAGCCATCGCGCATGCAGTAGCCGATGTGGCACCCCGTAATATTCCATCGCTGGAGCGCAAGTGCCGTTTAAGCGGTCTGGAACCGCTGAACATCGGCGAGGACTCGCTGTTCGTGAACGTGGGTGAACGGACCAATGTCACCGGTTCGGCGCGCTTTAAACGCCTGATCCTCGAAGGCGACTACGACACCGCGCAGGAAGTGGCCCGCGAACAGGTGGAAAACGGTGCCCAGGTCATCGACATCAACATGGATGAAGCCATGCTCGATGGACAGGAAGCCATGGTGACGTTTTTAAACCTGATCGCGGTGGATCCGGATATTTCCCGGGTGCCGGTGATGATCGATTCCTCCAAGTGGTCCATTATCGAAGCGGGGCTGAAATGTATTCAGGGCAAGGGAATCGTCAACTCCATTAGTCTGAAAGAAGGCGAGGAAGCGTTTTTTAAGCAGGCCCGGCTGGTGAAAAAATACGGCGCCGCGGTGGTGGTCATGGCGTTTGATGAAGAGGGCCAGGCCGATACCATGGAACGCAAAACGGAAATCTGTAAACGGTCTTATGAGCTGCTTACCGAAAAAGTAGGCCTGCCCGCGGAAGACATCATTTTCGATCCCAATATCTTTGCCGTGGCCACCGGTATTGAAGAACACAATAACTACGCCGTGGACTTTATCGAAGCGACACGGACCATCAAGCAGGAACTGCCTTACGCCAAGGTTTCCGGTGGGGTATCCAACGTGTCGTTTTCCTTCCGCGGCAATAACCCGGTGCGGGAAGCCATCCACGCGGTGTTTTTATACCACGCCATCAAGGCGGGCATGGACATGGGTATTGTCAACGCCAGCCAGCTGGCGGTGTATGAGGATATTCCGGAGGAATTGCGCGAATGCGTTGAAGACGTCATTCTCAATCGCCGTGACGATGCCACTGAACAACTGCTGGACATTGCGGAAAAATACAAAGGCGAAGGCGGTGCGCAGGCCAAAGAAAAAGACATGAGCTGGCGCGAAAAACCCGTTGCCGACCGCCTCGCCCATGCGCTGGTAAAAGGTATTGACCAGTTCGTGGTGGAAGATACCGAGGAAGCCCGCCAGCAGTTCGACCGTCCCATTCATGTTATCGAAGGGCCATTAATGGACGGCATGAACATCGTGGGTGACCTGTTCGGCGAGGGCAAAATGTTTTTGCCACAGGTGGTCAAAAGCGCCCGCGTCATGAAAAAGGCCGTGGCCCACCTGATCCCCTATATTGAAGCGGAAAAGAAAGAAGGTGACCGCGCCAAGGGTAAAGTACTGATGGCCACGGTGAAAGGCGATGTGCACGACATCGGCAAGAACATCGTCGGCGTGGTGTTGCAGTGTAACAATTTTGATGTCATTGACATGGGGGTCATGGTACCCACCGACAAGATTTTGCAGACTGCCAAGGATGAAGACGTTGACGTCATCGGCCTGTCCGGGTTGATTACCCCGTCGCTGGAAGAAATGGCCCACGTTGCCAAGGAAATGCAACGCCAGGGTTTTAAGCTGCCATTGTTAATCGGTGGTGCCACGACGTCGCGTGCGCACACGGCGGTGAAGATCGAACCTAACTACGACGAACCCGTGGTTTGGGTCAAGGACGCCTCCCGTGCCGTGGGTGTGGTGCAGAACCTGGTCAGTGAAGATCTCAAAGCGGCCTATGTGGACAAGATCAGATCGGAATACGTCGAAGTGCGTGAAAGCCATGCCAACCGGCGCTCCAAAACCAGTTGGCTGAGTTACAAAAAAGCCTGCGACAACAAGTTTACCGATGACTGGGACAATTACGTGCCGCCGGTGCCCAATAAGCCGGGAATCCATGTGTTTGATGATTACTCCCTGGAGGAGATATCGCAATACATTGACTGGACGCCGTTTTTCCATACCTGGGAAATCAAGGGCAGTTACCCGAAAGTGCTGGATGATCCGAATAAGGGCGTGGAGGCCAAGAAACTGTTTGACGACGCGCAAACCATGCTGGCCACCATGATCAAGGAAAAATGGCTTACAGCACGGGCCGTG
The DNA here is from genome assembly GCA_050117455.1 of Gammaproteobacteria bacterium. Classification (GTDB taxonomy): domain Bacteria; phylum Pseudomonadota; class Gammaproteobacteria; order SZUA-152; family SZUA-152; genus JAKEGK01. Next base: position 10,712 of record JASFMT010000041.1, read on the forward strand.
ATTGGCCTGTTTCCGGCAAACAGCATCAACGACGACGATATCGAGGTATACGCCGACGAAAACCGCAGCGAAGTTTTAACGGTGCTGCATCATCTGCGGCAACAGCAACAAAAACCCGATAACAAACCCAACTATAGCCTGGCGGATTTTGTCGCGCCAAAAAGCTCCGGGTTGCACGATCATATCGGTGCTTTTGCGGTCACTGCCGGTATTGGCATTGAAGAACACGTCAAACGCTACGAAGACCAGCACGATGACTATAATGCCATTATGGTCAAGGCGCTGGCGGACCGTCTGGCGGAAGCGTTTGCCGAACTGATGCACGAAAAAGTACGCCGGGAATACTGGGCATACGCGGAAAACGAGTCATTGAAAAATGATGACCTGATCCGCGAAAAATACCGCGGTATCCGCCCGGCACCGGGTTATCCCGCCTGCCCGGATCACACGGAAAAACCGCTACTGTGGAAATTGCTGGATGTGGAAAACAAAACCGGTATTTCCCTTACTGAAAGCCATGCCATGTATCCGGCGGCGTCGGTTTCCGGGTTCTATTTTTCCCACCCCGAATCCCGTTACTTTGCGGTGGGTAAAATCAACAAGGACCAGGTGCAAGCCTACGCCGAGCGCAAAAACATGTCCCTGGAAGAAGCCGAACGTTGGCTGGCGCCCAATTTGGGGTATGATGCATAATCAGCAAAGGTAACGTCGCAACATATTATTCGGCCGGGGAGTAACGCGTAACGCCAATCGCGTGTTGCCCGGGTGTCATGCGGAATTTTTAAAATGCACAGTACAACTGAAGACTTACGCATCGAGGCCATTAACGAGGTCATTACCCCGGAGGAGCTCCACGACGAGAGCCCCATTACCGATGCAGCGGCGGCCACCGTATCGGCTGCCCGCGGTGAAATTCATGGCCTGTTACATGGTAATGATGATCGCATGTTGGTGGTGGTAGGGCCGTGCTCCATTCACGATCCGGTGGCGGCGGTTGATTACGCGCGCCATATCCAGGAGGTCCGGCAGCAACTGGGTGATGACCTGTTGATCGTGATGCGGGTGTATTTTGAAAAACCGCGCACTACCGTGGGCTGGAAAGGGCTGATTAACGATCCCAACCTGGATGACAGTTACGAAATCAACAAGGGATTGCGCCTGGCCCGCCAGTTGTTAATTGATATTAATGACCTGGGTGTGCCCGCCGGTACCGAGTTTCTGGATTTGATTACGCCACAATACGTGGCGGATCTGGTGAGCTGGGGGGCCATTGGCGCGCGCACCACCGAAAGCCAGGTACACCGGGAACTGGCCTCCGGATTATCCTGTCCCGTGGGATTTAAAAATGGCACCGATGGTACCCTGAAGATCGCCATTGATGCGGTGCGTGCCGCTATGCGTCCCCACTGTTTTTTGTCCATGACTAAAGCGGGACATTCGGCCATTTTTCGCACCAGGGGCAACGAAGATTGCCACATAATCTTACGAGGCGGTAAACAGCCCAATTACGACGCGGACAGCGTCAGGCAAGCCACCGATACCTTGTCAAAAGCGGAAGTGAATCCCCGGTTAATGGTCGACTTTAGTCACGCCAATAGCCAGAAGGTTTATCAGCGTCAGGTCGGCGTGGGTGAAGACGTGGCGCAGCAAGTCGCGGCAGGTAACCCCTGGATTATGGGTGCCATGATTGAAAGTCACTTGCAGGAAGGTCGTCAGGACGTGGAACCCGGGGTGGAGTTGACTTACGGTCAAAGTATTACCGATGCCTGTATCAGCTGGGAAAACACCGTGCCGCTGCTGCAGAATCTGGCGCAGGCGGTCCGGCAACGCCGAGACAAAACGACTAAGTAACGTTTCGATTCAAAACTGAATCAACTGCACTTTTGTTTCAGGTTCTTGATTTTTTCCATTAGCGATTCGCCGTCCCAGGGCCGGTAAAGCTTGTTACTGTCCAGTTTTTCGATTTCTTCCTCGCTAAAGCCCAGCAATAAACCCAGACGCTTAAACACCCGTTTGTTGTTGATGGGTATAAGGTCTTCCCGCCGCTGTGCCAGTGCAGCCCCGGGGCGTGCTTGTGTCGCCAGTGGCTGTGGTTCCTGTTGCAGTTCTTCGGCGGCTTGTTGTTCCAGTTTACTCATGAGTTCCTGATCATTAATCACCAGTTCATCCACCGGTTGCGGTTCGCTAACCGGCGTTGGCTGATCGATCACGGCAGCCGCAGCAACGCTGCTACCCTCATGAGACACCCCGGAATTTTTCACCACCGTACTGCGGTACGACGACATGCTGGTTTTAAAAGTGGTGAATTCGTGCTGGGTTATGATGGATTTGGCACGGCCGGCGTCCGCGTAATGACGGAGCCACAATTCGTACCAGGTGACTGGCGATGCTCCAAAGGGCTTGGTGGTCTTTCTGGTTTCGATAATCGACGCCTGGATATTATGGTCCTGGAGCAGCGAGCGAATTGCCCGGGCCTGGTCCTGATCCGGCGACCTGTAAACGGGTGTCATGCTTTTCCCCCCACGACAAACTCTAATGTCCTGTAAACTGTTCAATAACCGCTGGCTGGTGTTGGCCGCTGCTTAATAATGACCACTAACCACTTTGACTACGACTACTAACCACTTTCCGTACGTCTTGAACCAATGTTAGGAGATTATCGTACTACAGAGATTGTAGTGGGTGTTTGTGATGCGTCAAGCAGTATGAAGCATTTATTGGTAATTACCTTTGCGACCGACTAATGAAACCTGTGGTATTACTAAATCAGCAACGCATTAACACGGTAACGGTTTACCGATGCGGTTATTGTAATCAAACTCTTTTCGTATAACAATAAAACTCTGCGAACGCACCCAGGCAGCATGACATAAAAAAATTTATAAAAATGCGCGAAATCCTTATCCATGTCGGTATGGCAATCCGGTAAAAACGAACACATAAATCGACTTTGCGACAGCTTTCACTATCAGAAACGATGCCATCACAACAGCAAATCACCCGTTATTTACTTACCCGGGATAAACGTTTAAAACCGGTTATCGAAGCGTGCCGGTTTCCCCGTTCCCGAAAAAATAATGATATCTACTATGGATTATTATCATCTATTGTGTCCCAGCAATTATCGGTGAAAGCCGCTGATACGATCTTTAACCGGTTTCTGGATATATTTAGCGACCGTTATCCGGATCCCGCACTGTTAGCAAAAATGGATTCCCGGCGCTTACGCAAGGCGGGATTGTCGCAACAAAAAACGCAGTACCTTAAAAATGTTGCGGGTTTTGCGCTGGACAATGATGGAATGAATTACCAGCGCCTGAAAAAAATGACCGATGATGACCTGATTGCCCACTTAACCGAGATTAAAGGAGTGGGGCGGTGGACCGTGGAAATGCTGTTAATGTTCTCTTTCGACCGCAAGGATGTATTTTCCAGTGACGACCTGGGTATCCAGCAAGCGATGAGCAAGCTTTACCGCCTTAACCACGATAAGCGGGAACTGAAAGACCGCATGCTGGTGATTGCCGAAAACTGGCGGCCTTATCGTACCATCGTGTGCAAATATCTGTGGCAATGGAAGGCGATGACCTGAGGTTGCCGAAAACTCACACCCGTTGTACCTTGACCTGATTCAATTGCGGTTGCAGCCGCTAAGCATAAAATGAGTTATCGAATCACTTTATACGGAAGCGCGTAATGCCACACCTGGACAAGATTCTGTGGATAAGCCTTGGCGTTGCACTGGCCGCGGCGCTGGTGTTCTATATTCGTCGTTTCCGGGAGCGTCGCAAATTTCACGTATTAGCAGTGGCGCTGTTTATTGCGGCTGCCATTTATATCCTGTTTGCGATTTATGAATTTCATCCGCTCTGGTTGGGTATTGAGGTGGTTGGGGTATTGTTATTTGCCCTTTTTATCTGGATGGCATACCTTCATTCATTCTGGTTTCTGGTGATGGGATGGTTGTTGCACGTGCTGTGGGATGTGGGGTTTCGCCCCGTTGAAGTTGCACCCTATGTGCCTTCCTGGTATGCCTGGGCGTGTGTCGGTTTTGATGTGGTTATTGCCGGGTATACCGCGGTTTTGTTGTTGCGAGCTGATCCGGGCAAAACACAGCCCGCGGAAAAATGACATTCAAAGCGAAAAGCG
>JASFMT010000042.1:0-14860 GCA_050117455.1 Gammaproteobacteria bacterium
CGCTGTAGTCATCCGGTGCCACCACGTTAAGAAAACGATTAGTCTTTTTGGTTTTATCAATCTGGCATACTTTGCCGATTTCCATGTCAAGCAACTGGCAGCCAAGTTTAAGGGTTTCCGTGATCTGTTCATCCGGGGTTAGATTGGAGCGCGATGAAATTTCATAAAGTGCCCGTATCCATTGACTTTGGTCGAGCAGCTGGGCTTCGGAGCGGCGCGTTCGCCGAACGACAAATATCGTAAACGCACCCAGCAGCAAGGCAACGCTGCCCAGCGAAAAAATAAACCAGTAGGTTCGGTGGTGTTCCCGATTAGCCGAGTTGAGTTCTGATTCAACAACGTTACGTTGCGACTCGAAGATGCTGCGTAATTTTTCGATTAATGCCCGCTGATTTTCGTTAACTTCGTTGATTAACAATTGCCGCGCTCTACGTGACTGTCCCTGGATGATCAGGTCTGCGATACGCGACTGGGCCAGTCCGCCGGTTGTCGCCAGCCTGTCAACGGAGTGAAGTACCTGGCGCTCTTGTTCGGTAAGCGTTGTAGCAAGGAGTCTCTCGCGGTTTTTCAGATACATTTCGCCGTGATTGCGGAAATCTATGTACTCATCGTCCTGTTCAAAGGGATCATCTATCTCCAGCATGCGATGCAGCGAAAGGGAACGTTTTTGCACCGCGTATAACATATTGGCAAGTAACCGGGTTTGGGTTTGCCGCTCCACCAGGTTTTCGAGCCGGTAACTGTTGGTGGAAGCGTTATTTACCCATAAGAACATCACCACGATAATGAGTGTCAGAATCGCCACAAATCCCGGCGCAATATATTTACTGCGTGACCGGAATTCGTCGATCTGGTGAGCGGGAACAATCCGATTGTTGATATCCAGGTTCATCGGTGAAAAATCATATTTTTATGGCTCATCTTATTGAATATCGGCAAATAACGATGAAAATGTAGACAAAGCGAGCTAATTAAATTAATTGCTTTGCGATGTTTAATAATTTATAAATCAGCAACATAGATTACATTTCCTGCCTCCCGGCCAGATTGCGATAAGCTGTTGTCGCGGCAATAAGTTTCGTCAGAAGTGCCGGTGCGCATGATAAGTTGTTTTGTTGAGCCAGGCGGAGTGATGAACGTACGGTGTACCGCTTAATGCAATAGTGCCTGCGAGACAGTTAGCCGCTGCCGTGAAAGTGATGTTTATACCGGTGAGATGATTAGCTTTTACAGGGTTATAGCGAGAATATACCATTAAACAACTGAATAAATTATCAAGTATGACGATAATGTGCCGTAACACCTTGTTATTTACTGACAATCCCGTCCAGGCCGGACGGCGGTAAACCCGGCACGGCTATGATTTTCCCGCAACCCAAATCGTTTCGTAAATTGCTGCTGATCGGCTTCAGCTTCGCGGTTTTGCCGCTATTGGTTGCGGTGGGATTTGCGGCAGTGTATATGGACCAGCTGGCGCAACAAAGCCAGCAGGCGGTGTACCAGGCAGCGCGCGCAACTCAAACCAGCCGTACGTTGGTGGAACTGCTCACCCGGCTGGAACGGGCGGGACGGCAATATCATATTCTCGGTGACGAGGCCCTGCTCAAGGGTTTTAGGGAAAACCATGAGCTGTTTACCCGCGCCGCTGACAGTCTGCGTGAACTGCGGCTGGATAAATCCATGCGTGGCCAGTTGAAGTCGCTGATCAGCATCGAGAAATCCATTTATCGGACATTGAACCGGCGCCAGTACAACAGCGTCTCGGTGAAAAACGCGGTGAATAAATTTGGCGCGGCTTCCACTCTGGCGCGAAAGGTACTGGCGGGCAGCAACCGGTTGATCGATACCGAGGTACAGGTATTGAACGATATGGCGACCCGGGCGCAAAATCAGTTTGTATGGGTGGGGCTGACACTGATACCCACCATTCTTGTGATCGTGATTACATTCTCCATTATTCTGTCACGCCCGATTCGACAGATAGATTCCGCCATACGTACCCTGGGCAGTGGCGAGTTTAATGAGCCGGTCTATGTCACCGGTCCTGAAGACTTGCAGTATCTCGGTCAGCGCCTTGACTGGTTGCGCATGCGGCTCGCCGAGGTTGAGGAAGAAAAAGCGCGCTTTGTCCGGCATGTTTCCCACGAACTGAAAACCCCGTTGACCGCGATTCGTGAGGGCGCCGATTTGCTCGACGACGGCGTCGTTGGTAATTTAAATCAGCGGCAACGGCAGGTGGTGGAAATTCTGGTTTCCAACACCAGTAAGCTGCAACAGTTGATCGAGGACCTGCTCAATTTCAGCATCGCACATACCAAGCTAACCAAGGTTAACAATGTACAGGTTAATCTGGATAAACTGGTGCGCCGGGTTGTGAATGATCAAAAACTTGCCATTATGGCGAAAAAATTGAACCTCAAAACCAAATTGGAACCAATAGCGATAAGCGGAGACAAAGAAATGTTGCGGGTGGTTATAGACAACCTGCTATCAAACGCAGTTAAATACTCCCCTCCCAATGGCCGGCTGGTCATTGCAGTCCAAAAGACGGGATTGGACGCAAGGATCGACATTGTAGACGACGGGCCGGGCATTTCCGACGATGAAAAGCACCGCGTCTTTGACGCGTTTTTTCAGGGAGAAGCTAAGTCAAGCGGACACATAAAAGGAACCGGCGTTGGTTTATCCATCGTGCGGGAGTTCATTGAGGCCCATGGCGGCCGAATTACGGTGTCCGACAATAAACCTTCGGGGGCGCATTTGTCCCTGTTGTTGCCACTGGAATCCTATGATGAGGAGGCACCCATTGTTGATGAAGACCGCTTGCGGGTTTTCTAAATGTATCGTTGTCATTGGTCTGTTAGTTTATTTAAGTGCGTGTGCATCGATCGCGGGTGATGCGCAAACGGCCAACCAGAACGGCACCGGGGATGCGGCTGGAAAACAACCTGCAAATCCCAATACGGCCGCGTCTATCGAAACGCCACTGGTATCGGCTAATGATTCGTTACTGGCGATGATGCGCTACTGGCGTTACATCAACGGTTTGACTACGGAAAAACTGGAGCAGGAATTCAAGCGCATCAACGACGCCTATTTTATCCGCCCCAATAACCGCTCCGGACTTAAACGCGCCATGCTGTTAATGATGCCGGGCACGGATTTTTATGATCTGAACCAGGCAAAACAACTGGTCACTGATATCATTAATAATGGCGATAACGCCGTGCCGGCTTTCAACGAGTATGCACAGTTTCTGTTGACGATGATTGAGTCAGCCCAGGAAGACTATAAACGTTATACGCAGCTTGAAGAAAAACTGCACCAGGAGAAACTCAAGCGCGAGCAGACTGAGCAGAAGCTGGAAGCTTTAAAATCCATTGAGGAAAGCATGATCCAGCGGCGTAATTAGCCCGCCTGTTGTCGGTGATTTGACCCTATCGCTGGACAGAGGGACGTCGATTCCGGCCTCTCACGGACTCGACCGGCCGCGCAAATGTGATACAGTGGTTATTTTTAGACCCGTACGCCGCGACGGGGGCATAGCGAAACGCGGGCCGGCGGGCAAGCTAAGGTTGCGGGACTCGATGCAAAATTCTGTGATAGTTGTAAAAGTGTAAGGTTTAAGGTTGTAGAAAGATGGCAAACCCCAAAGTACTGGTCGTCGACGACGATAAAGGCATACTGCAGCTGATTTCCATTCGCCTGGAAGCCATGGGTTATGACGTTACCGCGGTCGAAAGCGCCGAAGAAGCTCTGGCCTCCATGTCTGTTGTTCGCCCGGATATCGTGGTGACGGACTTGCGCATGGAAGGCATGGATGGACTGGCGTTGTTCGACGCTATTCATGAATCCAATCCAGCGTTACCGGTCATTATCCTCACCGCCCATGGAACCATCCCGGAAGCTGTTGATGCGACCAAACGTGGTGTATTCAGCTTTTTGTCCAAACCCTTTGACGGCCGCGCCCTGGTAGAACACATCAACAGGGCGCTGGCATTATCCGGCAAGGATGTCGATAGCGGCGAAGAGGATTCGTCCTGGCGTAAAAGCATTATTACCCGCAGTCCCGCCATGGAAGACATTCTCTCCCAGGCCAAGCTCATTGCCCAAAGCGACGTCAGCGTGTTTTTGCACGGCGCCAGCGGCAGCGGCAAAGAGTTGTTTGCCAACGCCATTCACAAAGCCAGTCCCCGGCGCGAAAAACCCTTCGTGGCCATCAACTGCAGCGCCATACCCGAAGCGCTACTGGAATCGGAACTGTTCGGCCATCGTAAGGGATCGTTTACCGGCGCCACCAAGGACCATGAAGGCCTGTTCCTGGCGGCCGGCGGCGGAACATTGTTCCTGGATGAAATCGGTGATATGCCCCTGGCACTACAGGCCAAGTTGCTGCGGGTGTTGCAGGAAAACATGGTGCGCCCGGTGGGCAGTACTGAAAGCGTGCCGGTAGACGTGCGGGTCATTTCCGCGACGCATAAGGATCTCGACAAGAGCATGGAGGATGGCGAGTTTCGCGAAGACCTGTATTACCGGCTCAACGTGGTCTCTATCGAAATACCGTCCCTGCACGAACGCCGTGAAGATATCCCCTTGTTGACCCAGCACTTTCTGAAAGACATCAGTAACAAGGCCAATAAAAAGATCACTTCTTTTTCCGCGGAAGCCATGGAGTTGCTGGTGGCCGCGCCCTGGCCCGGGAATGTTCGCCAGTTGTTAAACGTGGTGGAGCAGGTGGTAGCGTTATCCACCACGCCCGTTATTCCTGCTACGCTGGTGCGCAAAGCGCTTAAGAACCCGTCTCCGGACATTCTCACGTATTCTGAGGCCAAGTTACGCTTCGAGCGGGACTATTTGTGTCATTTACTGCAAATCACCTCTGGCAAGGTGAGCCAGGCTGCCAAACTGGCCAAGCGCAACCGCACGGAGTTTTACCGGCTACTGAATCGTCACAATATCGATCCCAGTCTGTTCAAAAAAGTCAATTAACCGGTTTTGCTATCCCTGTGCGCTACGCTGGAAAATATAATCTATTCAATGCGCTACGTGTTTGTGAGGCGATCGCCGGATGACCATCAGGGGGCTTTGACCCACTCGCCGCTGGTTGTGTCACAACAGGCGCATCAGGGCTGCTGACTGTCGCAGCGCGGCGACATCAAAAACATCTCTAAAATCAGCTAATTAAGTAAAGTCGCTATATACTGTCGCTGTCTAACGACAGATAAGGGCTCCCTCAACTGGCCATTTTTCACCAAACCCCAATAACTAATTGATTTAAAATGGAATTAAAACTTGGCACGGCCATTGCTATATCTTAATTGCCTTTGCATGCATTGACAGCTACAAGGTCAAACGGAACGCAGCGCCAGGGCAGCTTGCTTAACAAGCATTCATGACACTGCTCGATAGAGTGGGACTCCGTTAAATGTAATGAATGCTTCGATCTTCTAGACCTCGGTCGAAACCAAGTAAGCAGCATGATTGTTTAAACCACAACCAGTGACCCCACGGTTTCTATCATGCTGGATTGAACGGGAGAAGTGGCCTGGCAAGCCCTGGCAAAGCAATCCATCGGCACCTTTGGTTGTTCCAATGCGATTGTGGCAACACTTTGCTTCTTTATTATGGATAGGAGGATATGCGCCGGTTCCCGTCATTTACCGGCGCTTTTTTTTGCCCTCGTAAAAGTAACAACTGCTGTTTTCCACTGCGGGGCATCCGGGTATCAAATACCTTGTCATCACAAGTTCACAACTATACTCGGCTCGATGATCAACCCACACCAACACACCACGCCAATGTAATGACATAATTAATATGGTTACTGTTAAGGCAGATCGAAGTTTGATCCATTCTAAAAACTTATTTACGTATAGTTTTATTTGCCTTTGTTATATTAATAGCCATTAATACTCTAAAATTCCAGGCTATGGTGTGGCAGCGTAGTTTAGCGCGTTTAACGCCATCAACTTTTTATCGTTTATTTAGGGTTTACCCTAGTTACTGATTCCCTTGCACCTTGGTTACTATGGCTTTTAAGTCGTACCCGTTTGTAGTTTAAGACGGAACTTAATATTTGTTTTTTGTTTGAATTCGTTTCCCGTTTTGTTCATTAAATACAATCTTTCTCTGTGAATGATTGTGTTTCGGGGAAGTGTTTCTTCCAGGTATAACGCGGTATCTATACCTCTAGGAAAAATAAACGGATGCGCAGATGCCTTGTGTATCACTTAACTACATAGACAACAATCATTAATATAGTGGAGGAGAGGATATGAAACTGACCAAGAAACTGCTGCCAACATTATTGGCAACAGCCTTAGTGCCTGGTATCTACAGCGCCACAATTTTTGCCGCAAAAGATGCCGGCCATGGGCATGACTATCGCACGTTTCATTCAGACGGTAAGATTGATTACGGTGAAATCAAGGACTCTTATACATCGGACCTGGTCATGTACCTGGCAGGTAACCAGTTCATGGTAATGGAAGAGTTGATCAAGGACTTCCAGAAGAAGAACCCGGATATTAAAACCGTTTATGTGGAAACCATTCCACCTGGGCAGATCCTGAAGAAACAATTGCTCAAGCAGGGCGAAATCAACGGTGAGAAAACCAATCAAAAGCCTGACCTGTTTGCCAGCGTCAACAAAAACCATCTTAAGAAAATGAAAAAAGAAGGCCGCATGGAAGAGGGTATGATTTATACCCATAACAAGCTGGAATTGATGGTTGCCAAGGGAAATCCCAAGAATATCCAGGGTCCCAAGGATCTGGCCCGCGATGACATCGTGCAATCACATCCCAATCCACTGACTGAAGGTATCTTCAAGTTTTATGGCTCCCAAATGCTGAAAGATCTGGGTCTTCACGCCAAGGTTACCGGCGGTAAGGAATGCCGTAAGTGCTGGGCGGTACCTAACAAAACCTGGTTCACCGCGCGTCACCATCGTGAAACACCGTACCGTATCGAGAACGGTGAAGCGGATGTCGGCATTGTCTGGACCACGGAAGTGACCAAGGCAAAAGCAGACGGCCGTCCCATCGACGGGGTAGCCATTCCTGAGCCTTATAACATGCAGCACAAGGTTGGTTATGCTATTGGAAAACTCACCGACGGTAAAAACCAGGCAAACGCTGATAAGTTCCTGAAGTATCTTGGTACTGATGCCGCACAGGATATTTATGCCAAATACGGTTTCCTGAAGGCCTCCGAAGAGGAACGTAAAGTCAAGCCGATCGCCAAGTTGTAACTCCGCAGCAATCGTTACGATTGCAAAACCAGAAACCGCCGGTGGGCCGGATGCCCGCCGGTGGTTTTTTCTTTTTCGTCCGCTGTCTTAACATCGGCGGGGCACGAAAATCCCCAGACAATGTCTATAAAACTCCGCGAAAGGTGTCGATTTCCTATATAATCGCCCTTCATTTGCAGTAACTGATTATTTTTTAACCCCAGCGAGAGCCGTAACGTGATAGAAAAGCTTCGAAATATCGCCATTGTCGCCCATGTCGACCATGGCAAAACCACCCTGGTTGATAAATTATTGCAGCAATCCGGTACCCTGGTGAGCCGCGGTGACGAACAGGAACGGGTCATGGATTCCAATGACCTGGAGAAAGAGCGGGGTATTACCATTCTTTCCAAAAATACCGCAATCCAGTGGCAGGACTACCGGATCAATATTGTGGATACCCCCGGGCACGCCGACTTTGGCGGTGAGGTGGAACGCATTTTATCCATGGTGGATTCTGTGTTGCTGCTGGTAGACGCAGTGGACGGGCCGATGCCGCAGACCCGGTTTGTGACCCAGAAAGCCCTGGCACAGGGGCTCAAGCCCATTGTGGTGGTGAACAAGATCGACCGCCCCGGTGCACGTCCTGACTGGGTGGTGGACCAGACTTTCGATTTGTTTGACCGTCTTGGTGCCACGGATGAGCAACTGGATTTTCCCGTGGTCTATGCCTCGGCATTGCAGGGTTATGCCAGTCTGGACGCCGATCACCATGAAGGGGACATGCAGCCATTGTTCGAGATGATCGTGCAGCGCGTACATCCCCCGGCGGTGGACGTGGACGGACCTTTACAGTTACAGGTGAGTTCGCTGGATTACAGCAGCTATGTGGGCGTCATTGGTATCGGCCGTATTACACGTGGCAAAGTGAAAACCAATACGCCGGTCACGGTGATCGATAAGGATGGTAAAAAGCGACAGGGCCGGGTTTTGCAGGTACTGGGTTTCCTCGGCCTGGAACGGGTGGAAGTGCCGGAAGCGCAGGCCGGTGACATCATCGCCTTTACCGGGCTGGAAAAACTGAACATCTCCGATACTTTGTGCGATCCCAACAACGTCGAGGCCCTGCCGGCGCTGACCGTTGATGAACCCACCGTGAGCATGACCTTCCAGGTCAACAATTCCCCGTTTGCCGGCCAGGACGGCAAATTCCTCACCAGCCGCCAGATCCGCGAACGGCTGGACCGCGAGCTGATGCACAACGTCGCATTACGGGTCGAGGATACGGAAGATCCTGACAAGTTCAAAGTGTCGGGCCGCGGCGAATTACACCTGTCGGTGCTTATTGAAAACATGCGCCGCGAAGGCTACGAGCTGGGTGTGTCGCGCCCGGAAGTGATTCAAAAGGAAATCGATGGCGTACTCTGCGAACCCTATGAACAGCTCACGGTGGATGTGGAAGAGACCAACCAGGGCACCGTCATGGAAAAGCTGGGTGAACGCGGTGGTGAACTAAAAGACATGGTGCCGGATGGCAAGGGCCGGGTACGGCTGGACTACGTTATTCCCTCCCGGGGGCTCATTGGATTTCGAACGGAGTTCCTGACCGCCACCCAGGGTACCGGTTTGATCTACAGTATTTTTGATCAATACGCACCGGCGAAGCAGGGCGAGATCGGGCAGCGCATTAACGGTGTGTTAATTGCCAACGGTCGCGGTAAGGCATTGGGTTATGCACTGTATAATCTGCAGGAACGGGGACGCTTACTCATCGGTCACGGCGAGGAAGTGTACGAGGGGATGGTGATTGGTATCCACTCCCGGGACAACGACCTGGTGGTCAATCCCCTAAAGGCCAAGCAATTGACCAATATTCGCGCCGCAGGCTCTGATGAAAATATTATCCTGACCCCACCGGTGCGCATGTCGCTGGAGCAGGCGCTGGAGTTTATTGATGATGATGAACTGGTGGAGGTGACGCCGGCCCGTATTCGTGTGCGCAAAAAGTTGCTATCAGAGCAGGACCGCAAACGTGCCGCGCGTCAGGCGGCAAGCGCTTAAACTGCCGTTATTTAAAACTCTAAATCCGCTATGATCTCTTTGCCACGCTAATGTTTGCCGGGTGCCATGATCCCGGAGTGATTACATTTTCAGCAGTTAACTTTCCAATCACTACGGGTTCATGATACAAAGGGTCTCTAAACTGCATCAGGTAATCCATTGGCCTGTGCATGGTGGGTCATAGCTATCATCGAATTGATCGCACGAGGCAAACCGATCCGGCGGCAACCTGACAAAGACACATTGAAGTGTTGAGCGGCTACTTTATTTAATAACAACGCGCAAACTTACACAATAAAAACCAAGGGGAGGATTTCCTATGGTCGGTAAAAAGAACGTGGTATTTGGTTTTCTATATTTGGTGCTTTCAGCGGGCCTGGGACCCTACATGATTATCCAGTACATGCCAGGAGTTGAAGACGCCGGCGCGGACAAGCAGGAAAAACTGGGGCAGTTGCAGAATTTGCAGATGAACAATTTTGACAACATGGAAACATTGGAACCCATGACGGCTGACCAAATCGCCAAGTCCAACACCTCAGGCATTCTTGCACTTAACAAGTTGCACAACGCCGAACAACCCATCGACCTGATAAAAAATCCCCATGCTCACGCGAACCTCGAAGCGTTATTGAATATTGCCGCCGGGATTGCGTTAAGCTTTATTGCCGTATCCGTCATATTCAAACAAATCATTAGTTGGGTTTTTATTGCCGGTGCTGTTTTACATTCCGGAATGCTGTATCTGGCGGTAGTATTTCAAATGGGCTGGGCGAATACGATATTGAATAGCGGCGTCGGACCGGCGCTGGTATTGCTGGGTTTGTTGCTGGCGGGTATCGCCGCCGCGATGGGTATGAGGCCGGAAATTGCCAAAGACTAGCGAGTAGTCGTTAATCCATTCGAGATGAGATGTCCGTTGTCTTTGTTTGGCCACAGAGCGTTTACGGCTCTGAATTTATACTTATGAGTTATGTACTATTAAGTATTCATGTAATAGGAGCGTCAAGGTGACGCGATTTTTGCATGGCCTGGTATTGAAACCAGTTTAACAACAAAAAAGGTGAAAGCGTGCCCGGGTTATATCCGCGTATTAAGCCGTATGCAACGCATGAATTAGAGGTTGATCCGCCTCACGTGCTCTATGTAGAAGAGTCAGGAACCCCGGAAGGGATTCCGATTCTGTTCGTTCATGGTGGTCCGGGCGCCGGCTGCCTGCCCTACCACCGTACTTTTTTCGACCCTGAAGTTTACCGCATCATTTTGTTTGACCAACGCGGTTGTGGTCGCTCGATTCCCCATGCCGAGCTTGAAGGCAACACGACACAGGCATTGGTGGCCGATATGGAGCGTATCCGCGAGATGCTGGGCATTGAACGCTGGATACTGTTTGGCGGTTCGTGGGGGTCGACCCTTAGCCTGGTATACGCGGAAACCCATCCGGAAAAAGTCATGGGACTCATATTGCGCGGGATCTTTTTATGCCGCGCCGAAGAGATTCAATGGTTTTATCAAAGCGGTGCCCACAAAATTTTCCCCGATCACTGGGAAGAATATGTTTCGGTGATACCCGAAGAAGAGCGCCACGACATGGTCGGCGCGTATTATAAGCGTCTGACCGGTGAAAACGAGCTGGCCCGCATGGGGGCAGCCAAGGCCTGGGCGCGGTGGGAGGCGCAAGCCTCAACCTTGCAACCCAGTAAGTCTGTCATCGACAACTTCACTGAGCCTTATACTGCCATGAGCCTGTCCCGTATCGAGTGTCATTATTTCATGAATGACAGTTTTCTCGAGCCGAACCAGATTTTGAATAACGCGACCCAACTGGCCGATATCCCCGGCATTATTGTGCACGGCCGCTACGATATCATTTGTCCCATGGAGAATGCCTGGCAACTGTACCAGGCATGGCCCGAGTGCCAGCTTCAAATTATCCCCGATGCCGGTCATGCCGCCACCGAGCGCAGCATTGCCGATGCCCTGGTGAGGGCGACACAGCAGTTTGCCGACCGCTTTGGTGAAGGCAACTGATCGTTTTTATTATCCTGTTTTAATACATTGCCGTGATTGGATTAATGCAACGCGTCGCCCAGGCCAAGGTTGAAGTCGATGGCAAAGTCATCGGTGAAATCGGCAGGGGCTTGCTCGTGCTGGTGGGTGTTCAGAAGCATGATGACACTCAAACGGCGAAACGTTTAATGGACCGTTTGTCAGGTTACCGGGTCTTTGCAGACAGCGAGGGAAAAATGAATCTCAGCGTCCGTGATATCAATGGCGGATTGTTGCTGGTGCCGCAATTTACCCTGGCCGCTGATACCAAAAAAGGCATGCGTCCCAGTTTTTCATCGGCCGCGACGCCTGCGGACGGGCAACGGCTGTTTGATGAACTGGTATCCATTGCTCGCCAGCAACATCACGACGTGGCCACCGGGCAGTTTGGCGCGGACATGCAGGTGTCGCTAACCAATGATGGGCCGGTGACGTTTATCATAACGGTTTGACGATTCTGGTCTACGGTCAGGCGCAGAGAAATCAATGTTTGAATGAATATTGTAATGCAACCGCCAATGATGAACTGTGACTATCGTGTTGGTGTGATCCAATGATCGATTGGGAAACGTATCACGCCGCCATCTGGCGGCAACGCAAAGGTTACCTGCGGCCGGTGCAGCATGTTGACCCGGTGGCTCTGGATGAGCTGGTGGGTATTAACCGGCAGAAGCAGCGCCTGCTCGATAATACGCAGCGCTTTGTGGAGGGTAAGCCGGCCAACAACGTGCTGTTATGGGGCGCGCGCGGTACGGGCAAGTCGTCTTTAATCAAGGCGGTGTTTAACGCTTTCAAGCAGCAGGGTTTGCGGCTGATCGAGGTGGACAAGACGGACCTGTTGTCGTTGCCGGAAATCGTGGATGATGTTCGTGAGCAACCGTTCCGCTTTATTCTGTACTGCGATGATTTGTCATTCAGTGACGATGAAACCTCCTACAAGGCGCTAAAAAGCGTACTGGAAGGTTCCATTGAACTGCCGCCGGACAATGTGCTGGTTTATGCCACGTCCAACCGCCGGCACCTGGTTCCCGAAACCATGCAGGATAACGTGGTGTCCACCCATATCCAGGGTGAGGTGCACTATGCTGACGCCATCGAGGAAAAAATATCGTTGTCGGACCGGTTCGGTCTGCGACTGTCGTTTTATAGTATTACCCAACAGGACTACCTGGCCATTGTGGATCACTATTTTGAAAATTATGCAGGCGACCGTGACGAGTTGCATAAAGCAGCCTTACAATTCGCCGCTGAACGTGGCGCACGCAGTGGCCGCGTTGCCAAACAGTTTTACCGGGATTTTGTACAGCGAGACTAGTGGTCGTTTTCGTTAGATGCTTTTAGGGTTTGTTTAATGGCCTTGACTTGCAGGTCATGAATTTTTTTGGCAATCGCCTCACCGCTGAGACCCGACTCCGCAATTTCTTTCTTGTTTACTGTGTTTGCCGCCTGTAACGCGTGTTGCAGTAAAGTTGCCTGCGGATAAGCCCTGTTTTCAAATCCGGTGCGGCCTTTGGAGTCCGCTTCACAGGCAACAAGAAACTGCTGAAAGCGTTCGGGACGCCGAAATGCATCAACATCCTTGAACAGTTTCAGGATGGTCGTGGCGCGAAGTTCCAGCGCGCGATGGCAATGCAAATGATAACGCGCCACGTGAATCGCCAGGTCGCGATAGACGTTGGGAATACGATAACGATCGCACAGTGCGTTGATTAACGGGACGCTTTTTTCTTCGTGGTCAATATGTCTGGGCCATTCGTTCTCCGGCGTGACACCTTTTCCTAAATCATGCGTCAGGGCCGCGAACCGGGTGACGGTATCGGATGTCAACCGGGCGCTTTGTTCCAGCACCATCATGGTGTGGATGCCACTGTCGATTTCCGGATGATGTTTTTCCGGTTGCGGCACGCCAAACAATTGCTCGATTTCCGGAAACAGGCGGGCGAGGGCGCCGCATTCTTTTAGCGTCATAAAGAATTGTTGCGGTGTCCCCGTTGCCAGCGCCGTTTCCAGTTCCTTCCAGACTCTTTCCGGTACCAGGGCATCCACTTCACCGGATTTCACCATGCTGCGCATTAACGCGATGGTGGTATCGGCTACTTTGAAATTCATGTTGGCGAAGCGGGCGGCAAAGCGCGCGACGCGCAGTATTCTTACCGGGTCTTCGTTGAAGGCATCGGACACATGCCGTAACACGCGATGCTCGATATCACTGACACCATTGTATGGATCAATTATGTTGCCGTCTTCATCTTCGGCGATGGCGTTGATGGTCAGGTCGCGGCGTTGCAAGTCCTGTTCTAACGTGACATCGCTTTCGGCGTGAAATTCAAATCCCTTGTATCCCGGCGCGGTTTTGCGCTCGGTGCGCGCCAGGGCATATTCTTCATGGGTTTTTGGGTGCAGAAATACCGGAAAGTCCTTGCCTACCTGTTTAAAACCCTGATCCAGCATTTGTTGCGGCGTGGCGCCCACCACCACCCAGTCCCGCTCCCTGGGTGTTATACCCAACAGTTTGTCCCGCACGGCGCCGCCGACCAGATAAATTTTCATACAGGGTTCATTTAATCAATGCTATGATGTTGAGTTGTTAACGGTTAGCAGAATAACAGGATTATTCGTGTGTTGTATAGGCAATCCCGTAAGCTGAAAATTATCATCGCCATTGTATTGATTGTTTTAACCGCTGTCCTGGCAGTGGGGTGTTCCAATATCAGTTATTATGCGCAATCCGTGGCGGGTGGCTACGACGTACTGGCAAGCCGTGAGCCGATTCCTGAAGTCCTGGACCGTCCGGATGTTCCCCAAACCCTCAAGGATAAACTCAAAGTCGTGTTGCGAATACGCGAGTTTGCCAGCCGCGAGCTGGCGTTGCCGGACAATGACAGTTATCGCACCTATGTCGATTTAAAGCGCCCATATGTCGTCTGGAACGTTTTTGCAGCGCCTGAGTTTTCCATGACCATGAAGGAATGGTGTTTCCTGTTTGTGGGTTGTGTTCGTTACCGGGGTTATTTCGATGAACAGGATGCGCAACAATATGCCGGTGGCTTGCGAGATGACGGTATGGATGTTTATGTCGCGGGTATAGCGGCCTATTCCACCATCGGCTGGTTTGATGACCCCATGATGAACACGATTATCAAGCGGGATGAAATTCGGCTGGCGGGTTTGATTTTCCATGAGCTGTCTCATCAGGTGGTGTATATCAAGGGCGATACGGCTTTCAATGAAGGGTTCGCGGTAACGGTGGAGCTGGAGGGCATAAAGCGCTGGCTCAATGAAACGGGAAGCCCCGAGTTGCTCAGTAAATACCAGCGACGAAAAGACCGTCACAAACAATTCGTGGCGCTGGTAACGCAAACCCGCGACCGGCTGGAAGCGTTATATGATATAGATATCCCGGCCGATGACATGCGCCGACATAAGGCGGTGATAATTGACGATATGAAACAGCAATATCAGCAACTTAAGGACAGCTGGAATGGCTTTGCCGGTTATGACCGCTGGTTCGCCAAGCCC
>JASFMT010000043.1:0-14838 GCA_050117455.1 Gammaproteobacteria bacterium
CGATAGCGGCAATTGGGGACCGCTTGTAAAATTTGTGTAAAAAATGACGAACAATCGTTAACAGGGACAAGGAAAATCAGTGGCAGACGCAAATATCGTGGAAGTGGCTTCCCGCTTATTGATCGCCGTGCTGGCTGGGGGATTGATTGGTTTTGAGCGGGCTTATACAGGCCGGCCAGCGGGCCTTCGCACCCATACGTTGGTTAGTATGGCGTCCAGCTTGCTCATGCTGCTGACCGTTTACCAATGGGATTTACTGGCCACGGTTCCCATGGAGACGGTTCGGGTGGACCCTACCCGGATGGCGCAGGGCGTCATGACGGGCATCGGATTTCTCGGGGCCGGCGTTATTATGAAAGACAAGTTTACCATTCGCGGCTTGACCACTGCAGCGTCAATCTGGATGACCGCGTCCATCGGCATTATTCTGGGAATGGGATTTTACACCGCGGGCCTGCTGGCAACGGCGCTGACCTTGACGATACTGAGTTTTTTTGGCTGGTTGGAGAAACGCATTCCGTCGTGGGTTTATAGCCGTATGGTGGTTCGGTTTAACACGCGAACTGTTATGGATCGTAATGAACTCAATGAAATGATCAGGCAATTCAAAATCCGTGGGTCCAACCCCAGTTACAAGCTGGAGGAGAACGGTCGTTTCCTGGAGTATCGTATGCACCTGGCGACCAATCATGCCAACAATTTTCAAAAACTGGCCGATTATCTGGCCGGTGTCGAAGATGTCAGAGAATTTAACATCACCCCCATTGGCGACTAACGCAAAACCATTTATTTCATGGTTACAGAAATTTGCCGTCTAGCAGACGCCGTTGGTATTGCTCCTTGTTCCTTATCATAACCGCTTCTGTTGAAATCATTTTTGGCTGTGTAACAATAGCCGTTAAAATCTGATAAGGATGTTGTTTTGCGGATCAGCTTAAATTCATTGAAAACCCGGGAGGTGTATAAATTGAAAGCGACCTGGACGAGCGTTATCGTGTTTTGTGTTCCGCTGGTTGTTGCTTTGCTTGCCGGTTGTGCGGCGCAACCGGCGCCGCAAACCACGCCGACAGATCCGCTCATTGGAAATTTACAGCAAGGCGGTTACGTTATTTTTTTTCGCCATGGCGCAACGGATCTTTCCCAAAAGGATACTGACAAAAAAAATCTGCAGAACTGTCAAACCCAACGGCGCCTTGATGATAAAGGCCGCGAACAGGCCAGGCGCATCGGTGAAGCGTTCAAGGTATTTAATATTCCCGTGGGGGATGTGCTAACCAGCCATTATTGCCGCTGTATAAACACAGCGAAAATCGCCTTTGGCAAAGCTGAACCGACCATGGACATCACCAGTATTCAGGATGTGACGCCGGAAGTGAGGCGTCAGCGAATTGGTAATCTGCGCAAGATGCTGGCAACTGAGCCAAAACCCGGAACCAATACCGTGCTGGTTGCCCACAAATGGATGTTCAAGGACGCCAGTGGCCAGTTGCTGGAAGAAGGAGAGGCGGCGATTTATAAACCGCAAGGCAACGGGATGTCGCATCTGATACGTCGTGTCAAAGCGCAAGAGTGGGATACATTCAAATAACAGGTTCAATCAGCGAATTGCCGTTCAGAACTTCGTGGTTGTTATTTATCGCGACCATTGATTGACGGCTAACGATTGCTGATATCCCGGGCAACGCGGAATCCAATGTACATCCCCCGGTATTCCTTGCGTTGTTTCCAGCGATTGGCGGAACGCACATGCCGTGGAAAACAGTAATAGGATCCGCCTCGCACCACCCGGTGAGTGCAGACCCCATTTTCGATCCATGCTGAACCGTCATCGGGGGCACCGTGATAAGATCCATGCCAGCAGTCGGCGGTCCACTCCCACACATTGCCGGTTGTATCATGCAAATCGAACGCATTGCCCTTAAAACTGGCCACCGGGGATGGGCCCCAATAACCATCACCATAATCTTCGAAGAAAAAGGGAGTATAGCCGTGGGCATAGGCATACTGTCGTTCGCCCGGTGTGGGAAACCAGGTCTTGTCGTTTTCGGGGATATCCTGTTCGCCTTTCAGATTGGCAATTTGTTGACCGGGATTGCCGTTGCCCCACCAATAGGCGGTCGTTGTACCGGCCCGGTTAGCGTATTCCATTTCGGATTCACTGGGTAAGCGATAAGTGTGGCCTGTTTGTTCGCTGAGCCATTGCGCGTAGGCATTGGCATCGTCCCACGAAACGTGAAGCACCGGGTAGTCATCACCATTCAATTCACCGCGGTGGTTGTAGCGCCAGTTAAGTTCGGGATTTTTTTCCCATTCACCGGTAACCGGGTTGCGCCACCCCGACCAGCCATGTTGCTCCGCCGCGGTCCGGTAATCGGTAGCCTGAACGAAATCCCGGAATTGACCAACGGTCACCGGGGTTTGTGCCAGGTAAAACGGGTCGCTGAATGTGACTTTATGTTGCGGGCCTTCATCTTCGTAGCGTCCGTCTTCATGGCGTGGCGATCCCATCATGAATTCGCCGGCCGGCACTAAGACCATTTTTGGGGCTCGCATGCCATCGCCGACGGGCTCCTGAATGACACTGGGTTGACGGGGCCGGTCGCTGGATGAAGGGATTGTGCTGCAGGCTTCAATGTAGAATGCAGCTGCTAAAAGCAGCGTGGTGGAAAAATCGGCTGTTTTGTTGCGGGATCGATAGCACATAAAAAGGGAAATAAAATAAAAGGCGGTAATCAATACCGCCTTATTATTAATATAACACCTGTTACGCGATCGTAAAGATCAGCATGGACTCGTGTTGCGTTTAGAAAGTGACGCCTAACGCTTTGAGATTGGTGCTATCTTCCATTTCTTCATAATTGACCATCACGCTGCCTTTAGCATCCTTAAGGCCATCGATAATTTCATTGTTGGCCACGAAGGTGATCGGCGCTTGGGACTGGGCGTCGATAATCGTAAATGTTTTACCAGCTGCATCAACGGATTGCACCGTGCCGATATGGGTACTGGGGCCGGCTGCATCGCAAGCCCAGATACTCAAGGGAGCCAGCAGCAGGGTGCCGAGCAGTAGCGATTTGATGATTGTATTTTTTGTCTTGATAGTTTTAGCCACGATAGTAGACCTCCTCATTTTAAAACAACCGGACCGGGCATGTTGCCAGGATGTAACGTCTTCCACGGGTGTACGCACATTATTATGGTTCACTGTAACTATGACAAGCTGTTTGGTAACGGGGTTTCAACTCCTCTACCGATTTGGGCCACAGTTCATTGGCGCTGCACGAATGGGAGCATTCAAAAAAACTTATGGATGCCATAAAGGAAATGTTGACACCGGACGATGTATCTAGCTAAATATTAACCAACTATCCGGAGGAGTCAAAGCAATGGATATGCATGGAGTGTCTGTAAAAAATAGTGTTACATATGAGGTACTTATGGATATCGATACACTTGAAGAATCCCTCGAGATTATGTCCGAACAGGCGTTGTCCCGCTTCGCTAAACGTTGTCTTTGCCAGTCCCTGCACAATGCGACGCTCGGTGGAGAAGCTATTGATATCGACGTCCAGGTGGCGCTCGATATGGTGTACGCGGAATGCGCCCGCCGAGGAATTGAGCGCTTATATGATGCGGCATTAGAGTCTGTGTCATCCAACCCCAAAATCTGCGACGCCGCATAAAAAGCTATATAAATCAATAAGATAATTAATAAAGACGCTGTACGTGCAGCGTCTTTATTGTATAAGTAAAAACTTATACAAAATATAAAAATTATTGACTTTTATTTATACCTCTCATCACTGTAACCTTGCCCCACAGCAATAAATGCTTTCCTTTATTGTGGTAATAATTAATGCCCTCCCGATAATAAAAACGCGACGGGATACCGCGGGCATTTATTAACTAACAGATTTTTTGTTTATTGGGTTTATAAACTTTCGACGGTTTATAAAAGTTTTTATCAACGTTATGTAAATGAGGAAGGGCCTATCATGGCAAAGACTTATAGCGCAGGTGTAAAAGAGTACCGTGAAACGTACTGGATGCCGGAATACACTCCGAAAGACACGGATATTCTGGCGTGTTTTAAAATCACTCCACAAGCTGGTGTACCCCGTGAAGAAGCAGCCGCTGCGGTTGCTGCCGAATCTTCCACCGGTACCTGGACCACGGTGTGGACTGACTTGTTGACTGATCTGGATTACTACAAAGGCCGTGCCTATTCGATCGAAGACGTGCCGGGTGATGATACATGTTTCTATGCATTTATCGCTTATCCCATTGATCTGTTCGAAGAAGGTTCTGTGGTCAACGTATTCACTTCTCTGGTGGGTAACGTTTTCGGATTTAAAGCGGTTCGCGCCTTGCGTCTGGAAGACGTTCGCTTTCCGCTGGCTTACGTGTTGACCTGTAATGGACCGCCACATGGTATCCAGGTTGAACGTGACAAGTTAAACAAATACGGTCGCGCACTGCTGGGTTGCACCATCAAGCCCAAACTGGGTCTGTCCGCCAAGAACTACGGCCGCGCGGTTTACGAATGTTTGCGCGGCGGTCTTGATCTGACCAAGGACGACGAGAATGTCAACTCCCAGCCTTTCATGCGCTGGCGCCAGCGTTTCGAATTCGTTATGGAAGCTATCCATAAAGCGGAGAAAGAAACTGGAGAACGTAAGGGGCACTACCTGAACGTTACCGCGCCGACGCCTGACGAAATGTTCAAGCGGGCAGAGTTCGCCAAAGAGTTAGGTGCGCCCATCATCATGCACGACTACCTGACCGGTGGTTTCTGTGCCAATACGGGCCTGGCGCAATGGTGCCGTGATAAC
Organism: Gammaproteobacteria bacterium; assembly: GCA_050117455.1. Lineage (GTDB taxonomy): Bacteria > Pseudomonadota > Gammaproteobacteria > SZUA-152 > SZUA-152 > JAKEGK01. The sequence goes on from JASFMT010000043.1 coordinate 4,833, forward strand.
GGCATTCTGTTGCACATCCACCGTGCCATGCACGCGGTTATCGACCGTAATCCGCATCACGGTATTCACTTCCGGGTACTGGCCAAGGCGCTGCGTCTGTCCGGTGGTGACCATCTGCACTCCGGTACTGTAGTCGGTAAACTGGAAGGTGACCGTGCTGCAACGCTGGGCTGGATTGACCTGATGCGTGATTCTTTCATTAAAGAAGACCGTTCACGCGGCATTATGTTTGACCAGGACTGGGGCTCCATGCCCGGCGTATTCCCGGTTGCGTCCGGTGGTATTCACGTATGGCACATGCCGGCACTGGTTGCCATTTTCGGTGACGATGCCTGCTTGCAGTTTGGTGGTGGTACGCTGGGTCATCCCTGGGGTAACGCCGCGGGTGCTGCTGCTAACCGTGTTGCACTGGAAGCCTGTGTTGAAGCTCGTAACCAGGGCCGTGAAATTGAAAAAGAAGGTAAGGAAATCCTTACTGCTGCGGCCAAGCACAGCCCCGAGCTTAAGATGGCGATGGAAACCTGGAAAGAAATCAAGTTTGAATTCGACACCGTTGACAAGCTTGATGTAAGCCATAAATAAGTTAATCGTCGAAAGTGCAAGGCGTGGAAATACTCTTTTCCCGCCTTGCAAATTTTCGCCACTAATTTGCTACTAAGATGTCAAGGTGCGGAAATTTGACGATGTATAGATGGTTATTAAGTTGTCTGCATTACGCAGGCTACACAGGTTAAAACGCTAATCGGGTCAATCATCGATAGCGAATTACATGAGGATTTTACAATGAGTGAAATGCAAGATTACAGTTCAAGTTTAACCGATCCGTCCAGCCGCAAGTTCGAGACCTTTTCTTACCTGCCGGAAATGGACAAGGAAAACATCCGCAAGCAGGTGCAATATATTGTGGATAAAGGCTGGAACCCGGCAGTTGAACATACCGAGCCGGAAAACGCTTTTGATCATTACTGGTATATGTGGAAGCTGCCCATGTTCGGTGAAACGGACGTGGACCGTATCCTGGCGGAAGCGGACGCTTGTCACAAAGCCCACCCCAATAACCACGTGCGTTTGATTGGCTATGATAACTATGCTCAATCCCAAGGTACCGCCATGGTTATCTACCGGGGTCCCATCAAGGTTTAAATTACGTTTCTCAATCATTTAGCCTTGTATAAAAAACCCCTGCCCGGAGTATTACGGCCAGGGGTTTTTTGTTCCGGGATTGCGGTGTTTCGATAGCGGTGTCACCAGCGCCGTCAAACCACCTGCAATATCACAATACTAGTTAATGTAAAAAAGGTGCTCGTCAAATGACTGATATTGACATAGACCAATACAAGATTACCGAAGAACCTTATTACAAGCCTGTTCACAACGAAGTGGAATTGTTTGAGGCCGCGTACAACTCAACGCGTATGCCAATCATGCTGAAAGGTCCAACCGGTTGCGGAAAATCCCGCTTTATCGAATATATGGCCTGGAAACTCAAGCGGCGCCTCATTACGGTAGCCTGTAACGAGGATATGACGGCATCCGACCTGGTGGGCCGGTTTTTGCTGGACCCAAAAGGAACCGTCTGGCAGGACGGACCGTTGACCACGGCAGCACGTATCGGTGCTATCTGTTATCTGGATGAAGTGGTGGAAGCCCGACAGGATACGACTGTCATCATTCATCCCTTAACAGACCATCGCCGTGCGTTACCGCTGGATAAGAAAGGTGAAGTTATTCAGGCCCACGAAGATTTCCAGTTGGTCATTTCCTATAACCCGGGCTACCAGAATCTGATGAAGGATCTGAAACAGTCCACCAAGCAGCGTTTTGGTTCCCTGGATTTTGATTATCCCGACGCGGAAGTAGAAGCGGAAATCGTCGCTCATGAATCGGGTGTGGATAAAGATACCGCCGCCAAGCTGGTTCAGGTCGGCCACCGTGGCCGTAACCTGAAAGGTCATGGCCTGGATGAGGGTATCTCCACGCGGTTGCTGATTTATGCGGGGCAATTGATTGCCAAGGGTATTGATCCGAAATCCGCCTGCATGATGGCGCTGGTTAGTCCCATCACTGATGACGCCGATATGCGCGATACGCTCAACGCATCCGTGGGTACGTACTTCTAGTATGTGACGATGAGTGTTGAGGTATACATCGATGAGGTTGCACAAATCATATTCGGGGTGAATTGATTTATGATGGCGGTTAACTTGGAAGAATACCGGGAGAAGCTGGCGGACGCGTCGCCGGAAGTGCGCGACACTTTTGATGCCAGTTTTTCGGAAGCATCGCGGGTGATGTCGCCGGCCGGATTGCAGAACTATCTGGAAGGCGCCCGTGGTTTATGCGAACTGGGTCGAGGTTCGCCGCTGGTGGTATCTTATTTACAGAGCCTGCCCATTGTCGTTAAGGAAGTGGGTGAAGACGTCATTCAAGATATTATCAGCAGTGTGATGAAGTTGTCGTCGCTGGTCAGCGGCGAAGTCATCGAGCTGATGATCGCCAGTTTGCCCACGGCGGTACGGCGCCTGGGTGATGCGGACTTATTGCGCGGCTATTTGTCGCTGATTCAGCAACTGGCTTCCAAGGCTCCCCGGGGTCTGCGCCCCATGCTGGCCCGTCTCGATCAGTTATTTGAGAAAATGACCCTTGGTGGGTTACGTCGCTGGGCCATGTGGGGTGCGCAGGCCCACGCCCGGGACTTCGAAGCGCTGGGTAAATATTTTTCCCTGGAATCGGCAGACGCCCAGGCGGTTCTGAAAAAAGAACGCCGGGGTACATTATTCGTTGATAACCAGCGCAAACTGAATTTTTATTTGCGTGCCCTGTGGGGCCGGGACTTTTTTATTCGTCCCACTTCCGGTGATTATGAAAGCCGTGAAGGTTACCGTCCTTATATCGAACGGCGCGTTATTCATGTTCCCGATGCCTTTGATGATTACGGTACGGTGTCCGGTGTGGAACTGTATCGCGCCACAACCACGCATGCGGCCGCCCACCTTTCCTACACCCTTGAACCGTTGTCAGCGGAAGCATTAAATCCCGCGCAAATGATGTTTATCGGGTTGTTCGAGGACGCCCGTATTGAATACCTGGCCGCGAAGGAATTCCCCGGTCTCAAAAAACTCTGGTTGCGCATCCATGAACAGGTCAGTGAAATCAGCTGTGCAGCGGATCGTGTTGTCGGGCTCATGGAGCGTGTCGCCCGCGCCATGCTCGATGAAAGTTATGAAGATACCAATCCCTGGGTCCATGAAGCCGCCGCCGCGTTTCATGAGCGGGTAAAGGAGGATGCTGAAAACAGCCAGATGAGTTGGGACCTTGGTGTAACGTTTTACAACAAACTGGCCGGTTACATGGAAATACCCAGTTTGCGCAAACTTGAGTCCTTTGGTATTCCTTATCGTGATGACAACCGTTACCTGTGGGCTTTTGACGAACAGCAATGGCATGAAGCGGAATATGTGCCATTGAGTCAACGGCAGGAGCGTAAAACGGTGAGTGTCATGGAAATGGTTAACGAGCTTGATTGTGAACTGGCCGGGGATGATGCGCAGGAAATATGGCGTTTGGAAACGCCTTTTTATCTAGACCAGGAAGGGTGCACGATCAATGAGCTGGAAGGTACCGAACCTGTCAGTGACCCTTTTCATTATCAGGAATGGGATTACCAGGTGCAATTGAATCGTCCCGACTGGGTAACCGTTCTGGAACGCCGGCAAAAGAAAGGCGATCCGGAAGAGATTGATAAAACCCTGGTGGAATACCGTCCCATCGCCAGCCGTTTGAAACTTATTATAGATGCATTGCAGCCAAGAGGCATCGTGCGGGAACGCTATCAGGAAGAAGGCGACGAGATTGATCTCAACGCAGCCATTCGCGCCATGATAGATATTCGCATGGGAATGATGCCTGATCCCCGCATCAACATCCGGTACCAACACAAAACCCGTGATTTGGCGGTACTGGTATTATTAGATTTGTCCGAATCCACCAATGAAGTGTTACCGGATACCGATCGTCCCGTCATACAATTGGCGCGTGAGGCCACCGCGATATTATCCTGGGCGATCGATGGTATTGGTGATCCCTTTGCGGTGCATGGTTTTGCGTCAGATGGCCGACATGATGTGCAATATTATCGATTCAAGGACTTTGATCAGCCCTACGATGACCAGGCCAAGGCACGGTTGGCGGGAATGGAAGGCAAGCTATCCACCCGCATGGGGGGGGCGTTACGACACGCGGCGCATTTTTTGTTACAACAACCGCAACAGAAAAAACTGATATTGCTGGTCAGTGACGGTGAACCGGCAGATATCGATGTTCGTGACCCGCAATACTTACGATACGACACAAAAAAGGCGGTAGAAGAACTAGCTACGAAAGGAGTAACTACCTACTGTCTGACGTTGGATCCCAATGCTGATGATTATGTATCGCGAATTTTTGGTGTTAACCGATACGCGGTGGTGGATCATGTGCAGAAATTGCCGGAAAAATTACCGGCATTATTTGTGGCGCTGACCAGCTAAAATGGTGTTTAATAATTTCCATAATTGACCATTTGATCTCCTGGTGATCTGTATACTTTTTGATAATTAAGCAGCCATTACTAATTAATAAAAAGTAGTTGATCAGAAGCCAAACAAATTGCATACTGTTGTTCATGAAATCACGGCTCAACGACATTCCTATCATAAAGTCTGTTCCATCCTATGTGGGTGCAACACACTTTAACCGTGTGCGCTTGTCTCAGTTACGCTTAGACAAATCGTTAAGGCTGGAGTTGTTCAGCCTGCGCGGGCTGGACATTGTTATTGAGGATGATGCCTGGGTTTGTATTGACCGCACCTTAGGTGACTTGCCAGTACTGGCCTGGACAGAATTCGACAGAAAGAACCGCAAAGGCCTGCATCAACCGGTTCCCTGCAAATTACGCTTTTACCACAATCATGCCGACCTTATCTGCGGTACAGTATTGGATGACCTTGGCCGTCTACTGGAACGCCGATTGGCAAAGCTTCGTTATAAATCCACCCGCAAAATTGTTTACTTGCGTAGAATTCGCAAGGCGCGCAATTTTACTTAGATCGTACGTAAGTAGATCTAGGTAGTCTCCCCTTTTTTCTTAAAAAATCTTCACGATTCCAAGCGTGTTGTCGGCTGGTCTGTTGGTGTTTGATGAACACGGATTATTCTTATCTCAATTCGCGAATTAACCTTACAAACTATTTGTTGAATTGATATCCACCATTTGGTAAAAATCATAACCAATGCTTTTCGAGGGAACGTAAAGCGCATAATAAATTGACCGGGGTAGGGGTAATGGTCATGGGGAGCATGCTAAGAATTTAAAAAGTATAAAACGGACTTTAATGGCGGTTCATTGCAGTATGTTGTTGGCGGTATCGCGGTTGTTACGATAGGTTTGCTATCTGCGGCTACTCTGACGTCTAGCAATTACAACACCATTCAGTCTTATTTCCCATTCACACCCGGCTGTCCAGTCAAAACCATTCATCATTTTGCAGATTGCTGCAGTTTGAAATGAAGCCAGTCTTAAGTTCTGGTTAATAAAGGGAGCACGAAAGTTTGCTAGTGTAAATGCCAATACCGCATTAACTAATAATCAGAGTGGTTTGGTTCTCTATTCAATGTAAAGCGTGTAAAGAGGAGCGTTAACAATGAGAAAACTAATATCAGCTTTAATCGTGGCCTGCGGGGTAATGTTCTGTGTGCAGGCATGGGCGGGCGATGAACATGAAGCCAAGGGTGTCATAAAGGACATTAAGAGTTCGGAGCGTAAGCTCACCATTTCCCATGGCCCTATCAAGACACTGGGAATGGATGGTATGACTATGGACTTTGCCGTTGCCGATCCGGGTATGCTGCAAGTGGTTCAAAAAGGCCACGCGGTAAGTTTTGTCATGGAAGTGGACAAAGATGGTAATTTTACCATCGTTGATATCCAGGACGAAGGCATGGCGAAGGGTGAAATGTCGCACAGTGATAGCCACCACAATCATTGATTTAATTCTTTAAATACGAAAACAATACATGAGATTCTTGCCTGCCATCCGCCAGGACGATAGTGGCGGATGGCAGGTAATCTCCAACCATTAGACAATTAACAGCAAGATTAAATATTAACAATGAGGCAAAGCCTGGTGTGCGCCATATCGACCGGGGGGTGTGGGGCTTTGTACAAAAAGGAGAAGCAATAATGGGAATTCAAGCGAAGGGGCGACATTCTTTATTATCCGTAGCATTGGCATCCAGTGTACTAGCCTTTTCTTCCGCAGTGAGTGCCGAAGAGATGGATCATAGCCAGCATGCGCAAATGGACCATAGCCAACACGCGCAAATGGATCACAGTGATCATCAAATGGACCATAGCCAGATGGATCACTCGACGGCTGCGCAGGCCAGTGAGCACATGCATCATTCTCATGGTGCGGGCCAGTGGATGTTTGAGTACCGTTACATGAGTATGAATATGGAAGATCTGCTGGATGGGTCGGATCGCGTTAGTTCAGAAGATGTCTCAGGCATTGTTATGCCAAACAACGGATGTATGATGTCTAAAGATCCTACTCGTCCGTATTGTATGGCGCCCACTGAAATGACCATGAATATGCACATGCTCATGGCAATGTACGGATTCTCAGATAAATTATCCGGGATGGTGATGTTTAACTATCTCGACAACGAGATGGATATGGTAATGCATATGCGTATGATGGCCGGTGGACCAGTTGTGAATTCCATGACAACGGATATGGAAACCAGCGGTATCGGTGATACACAGATTGGCGCTATGTACACAATCGACAATGCCTGGACTGCGGCACTGTCGTTGAGTATTCCAACGGGTGAGATTGACGAAAAAGTTACCATGATGGGAATGGAAATGCAGGCGCCTTATGGTATGCAGCTTGGTACAGGTACGTATGATTTGATTCCAGCCATTACATATAAGGCATCAGCAGGTCAATGGACCTATGGTGGACAAGCAGAATATCGTTTACATCTGAGCGAAAATGACAACGATTATACTTGGGGCGATAAACTGGAAGTAAGCGCTTATGGAAAATATGCAATAACCTCCGGTGTACAACTGGGCGGACGTTTGGAATACCTGGATCAGGACAAAATTGATGGGCAGGATCCTGACATCATGCCTATTATGTCGACAGCAACTGACCCGGACAACTATGGCGGTACGCGTCTTGATCTGGGGCTGGACGTCACGGCACAAGTTGGTGCACATACGTTTGGCGCCGGCTATGCGAAGCCTATCCAGCAGGACGTTAACGGAATCCAGTTGGAAACCCAGTCTATTTGGACGCTTTCATACATGTACATGATGTAAATTCCAGTCGATCAACGCGCCTTCTGTATTGTGGGGTTAACCCATATACAGAAGGCGCCGTTCTTCTGCTACACTACCGAGCTGATCTGTTACCGTAACCACACCGTTTTGCAAAAGAAGTAATAACAAGGGGAAGGTTGTGAAAGCTCCGTGTCTGCGCAGGTTATATACTGCACTGTTGGATTACTCCACAATTAAACTAAACCTGCTGATTTTAATGTCAGCCCTTATCACTTTTTCATCCAACGCCGCCGATGATTTAGGATTTCTGTCGTTGTCCCAGGCGGAAATGATGGCGCTGCAAAACGATACCAATACCAAAAAAGCCCGCGCGCAACAGGAAAGCTTCAGGGAAAAGGCGATTGCCGCTAATACCTGGCCTGATCCCAAGCTTAATCTTGGGATTGTCAATGTACCGCCGTCGTTTGAGATCGACAAGGAACCCATGACCCAGACCGTCATAGGTATTACTCAAATGATTCCGCCGTGGGGAGCGGTGGGCGCAAAAAGCAACCGGCTGCATGACATGTCTGATGCCATGAAACAGCAGGTCAAGAACCAGCGCTTGCTAACGCTGACCGGCGTTCGTAAGAGCTGGCTGGATGTATACCTGCAACATCAATCGCTAATATTGCTGGAGCAGACCCTGGACGTGTTTAAACAGTTTAACGAAGTGGCGCGTTATCAATACCGCGCCGGCCGTGGTAACCAGCACGATGTGATCCGTTCGCAACTGGAACAAAACATCATCGAAGACCGGCTGGCGGAAACCGAGGCTAAGTACGAAGGTGCTATCGCAGTACTTACGAAGTGGCTAGGTGCCGAGCGTATTAACAAGCAACTGGATATGCAGTTTCCCAAGTTTACCCCGCCTCCATCAGAGCAAAGAATTTTATCGAACCTTGAACAACACCCCACCACGCAAATGCGTAAAATGCGTGTGAACGCTGCAGAAAATGGTGTAAAATATGCCAGTTCACAGCGCCGTCCCGGCTGGGCGTTTAAAGTACAATACGGCTTTCGGGCCGACGATCCATCGGGTAACTCACGGGACGACTTTCTTACTGCGATGCTGACTTTCGATCTGCCGCTGTTTACCGAAGACCGGCAGGATCGTGTGGTTAACGCCAGTAAATCCGAGGTTGATGCTGCCAGGCAGGAACTGGATGACTGGCGGCGCCAATTGAAGATGCAGTTTGAAAAAACCATGGCTGTGTATAATCGCGCCAATGAGCGTGTGCAGTTATATGAAGGATCAGTATTACCTCACTCCAGGCAAAACACCGAGGCAACGCTAAATGCCTATCAAAGTGGTGTCACGGATTTTAATGTGTTGGTGCGGGCGCGGCTGACGGAACTAAAGAGCGAGCTGCAATTTGTTAAGTTGAACGTTGAACGAGCAAAGGCGCAGGTTGAGCTGTTATATCTTGCCGGGGTCGATTAAGCCATTTAAGCCATGACAATGAAATCGAGACGCAACAATCCACGCAGTAACTCTGCCCGTACCGCCCAGGGTAGACCAGGCAATGTGCATTATAATCCCTATTCCGGTCATAATCCCCAGCGTCATTCCGGCCAGTCCGTGCAAGCGTTCAAAAGCGTGGCGCAATTTACCATTGCCGTCATCGTGGCAGCCATCCCCATCAGTTTTTACCTGGTTCAGCCCAGCGATATCCAGAACGCTTTTGCGTCCAATAAAAAAGATTCTGAAATCAGTCATATCATTTCCAGCATTGGCGGCACCATAAAACAAAAAGCCAGCAATGTGTTTGGTGGCGAGCAAGCCATGCAGGTCAAGGTGGGCGAACCACCACAACAACCGCGACAGTCTGCTCCATCACCATCGGTTAACCGAGGATCGTCGGCCGAACAGCCCGCGCGGTTGGCTGAAGCAACTTCAAGAATGCCCACCGAGACGATGGATCAGGTGAAGGACGATACGGCCGTTGAGCACGCGGCTAAACATGCCAAGACCAATTATGTTTGTCCCATGCACCCCGATGTCATTACCGATGACCCTGATGCCATCTGTCCGATTTGCGGAATGGATCTGGTGGTGTTGGAAAGTGGTGGCGAAGCGGGAACCGTAAAGTTAACGCCTACGGTTATCAATACACTGGGTGTACGTACTGAAAAAGCAAAAAAGCGCACTTTGTTTCGTACGATCGATAGTGTTGGCTATGTAGAGATGGATGACGGCAACGTTCGTACCATCAACCTGCGTGTCGACGGCTGGGTGGAAAAACTGCATGTCAATACGGAAGGTGACCGCGTTCAGGTTGGTCAGCCGTTGTTTGAATTATATTCCCCCAAGCTGGTGAACGCCCAGGAAGAGTATGTTCAGGCTGTGCGTAACAACAACGAAATGATGATGAGGGCTTCGCGGGAGCGGCTGGTTTCATTGGGAATATCACAGGATCAGATTGAACTGTTAGAAACCCAGGAAGATGTGAAACAGCATGTGGTATTTTATGCGCCACAATCCGGCATTATTTCCAAGTTCAAGATCCGGGAAGGCCAGTATGTTAAGCCTTCACAAACCGTTATGGAAATTGTCGACCTGAACACTATCTGGGTCATTGCGGAAATATTTGAGGCACAGGCGGACTGGGTTAAAAAGGGCCAGCGCGCACAGGC
>JASFMT010000044.1:0-14735 GCA_050117455.1 Gammaproteobacteria bacterium
AACAGCAAAGACCTGGTGGGTATCAGCGTTATGCATGTACAAGGGCCTGTCTACGTCGGCCTTGCCTATGAAAATCAATCAGTACCCGGCGCTGAGGACATTGACGCCATACGCTTTGCCGGTAGTTATAAGTTCGGTGACTACCAGATCGGCGCGATCGTGGAATCCGCCGACGCCGGCGATAATAATTCACTAACCCGTGAAGCTTACGCTTTCAATGGACGCTACAACCTTACTGAAAAAACCTGGACCGGTGTTCAGCTGGGCATGGTGGCTGATTACGACGGTTCCTCCGATACCGGCGCCACCAACATCAGCGCCGGCATCTCCCACGACCTGGCGGACGCCACCAGCGTATATGCCGTCATCTCCCAAACCATGAACGATGACAATGCCAGCTTTGGCCTGTCGCAGGGAGGGATCCAGGATACCGTCACTGCCGCGTTTCCGGGTGATGACGTAAGTGGAATTTCCGTGGGACTGGTACATAAATTTTGATTGGAATGACGTTAAGATATTTCAGAAATTACTTTTAGCGAACCCGTTTTACCGGACCCATAAAATAAGCTTGCGAGCAACAATCAACTAGTTGCTCGCAAGCAAACGGTTACTGACGATCAAATCACAATGTTGCCTAGCGTTTTACAGGCACCAGGATGCCCTTCACTGCCTGAAACCACTGATCGCCCCATTGATGCATGCTGAGCGCGAATATAATGAGTGCCGCGCCGACCCACACCTCAACGGAAACCACTTCGTGATTCAAATGTTGCCCCAGCAACAACGCCGTCACCGGCGTAATCAACGGGATTAACGCCACCCGACTGGCATCCAGCCGGCTGAGAATATAAAAATACAACGAGAATCCTATCACCGAGCCGAACACACCCAGGTAGATCAACGCGATGCCAGGGCGGACGCTGAACTCCGTAGGCACATGGCCGTCGGCAAAGAACCAGGTGGCAACGTACAAAGGCGCCACCACCAACAGCCCACCAGTGGTTACGGTCAACGCCGAATGGTTGCTATTGATACGCTTCACCCAGACGGCACTTAACGAGTGCAACGTAACGGAACCCAACATGGCCACCACACCCTGCCAGGGAATAGCTTTGCCATTCAAATCGGCGTCAAAAATCACTACCAATCCCGTCACGCCCAATAGCGCACCCAGAATTTTTCCTGACGTTAAACTGTCTTCCCGTAAAAACACCGCCGCCAGAATCGCCACGGTAATGGGTGACAGGCCAAACAATACGGCGATCAGTCCGGACGGAATATACTGGGAACTCCAGTACACACACATCATGGCACCGTAAATGCCCAATCCCGCCGCCATGTAAGTTTCACGCGCCTTGCGGTCCAGTGGAATGCCTCGACGCAGTACGATTACCAGGGCGACACACACCAGGGCACCGAGCACCATACGGCCGGTGACACCAAACAGGTATCCCCAACCTTCGCTGCTCCACTGGATAGCCAACGGTGTGGTTGACCAGATGAGTATGACTGCCAAGAACGCCACTGGTACGGGTAACATGATGTTCACCTTTTGTTGTTGTGTTTCCGTTTCGCCTTGTTGAACAAGTTCATTAATGTACGGCCCAAAACGACAAAGGCCGCAGTTCTTTCGAATCTGCGGCCCTTTGAAGTCGGTATTTTTGAGTTAAATCAGTCAGGTCTTTCCTGTTAACTGTGTTTCAACCCCTTGCTTCACCGGGCACGCAGATTCCGCCAGCTTCACTGCGCGCAGCACCATTCCGCGCAGCCAGACAGGTAGCGGCATCGACATGGTCATTGGTACTCGGTGAAAATGAATATTGTTCATAATGGTTTAAGTTTGTCGTTAAAACACCTGACTGTCAACCCTGGTGTCACAAACAAATTGTTTCAGTTGTTTCTATTGCCCGCTTTGTGATGGCAATCGAATAAAGTGCTCCCGGTAATACTTGAGTTCCTCAATTGAATCCTTGATGTCATCCAGCGCCAGATGGTTGTTGTTTTTGGTTAACCCTTTGGCAACGTCCGGCGCCCAACGGCTCACCAGTTCCTTGAGGGTGCTCACGTCGAGGTTACGATAGTGAAAATACGATTCCAGTTCCGGCATACAGCGGGCTAAAAACCGCCGGTCCTGGCATATGCTGTTGCCACACATGGGTGACTTCCCTTTGGGTACATATTGTTGTAGAAATTCGATGGTCTGTTGTTGGGCCTGTTCTTCATTCACTTTACTTTGCCGAACCCTGTCCGTCAGCCCCGACTTGGCATGCTGGTTGGTATTCCACTCATCCATGCCACCCATCACTGAATCACTTTGGTGGATCGCCAGTACCGGTCCTTCGGCCAGAATATTCAACTGTGCATCGGTCACCACGGTGGCAATCTCAATAATAAAATCCTGTTGTGTATCCAGGCCGGTCATTTCCAGATCAATCCAGATGAGATTATTGGCATCTTGTGTCATACGTTCATCGTTCTCTAGGGGTTAATGAATTTAAGCGCTTTGATAGCGTTTTATCAGTTTGATAAAAATCAGCGTATCACAGACGATCCAAAATTGTTGCGAGCATAGCATCGTAAATGGCCCGCTGATGTTTCGCAAATACTGACGCTGTCAGCGGTCTATGACTTCCGGGGACAAATCAAATAGGGACTATTCGTGAACAACAATTGGCCACTTTTACTACCGGTTGCCCGACAGTTAACGCGCGATCGAATGGCTGCAAATCCGCGCTTTTACCCGAGTATAGCTATTTAAACGCATCTGACGTAAGGTCATTGTCCAGGATCACCCCAAATAGCACGGGGTCAGCCATCGCACTGACAGGCTTTTTAGTGGTCTTAGCCGTAAGCGCCTGTCCGATTTCATGACGAAATAGCCACAGGTACGATTTGTCCATGCAGAAGGGTAACTCGGGGATTGATGCGAATCGCAGTGAGTTCATCTAAACTTATTAAAACAGTACAACAAGGTGCATTATGAAAATTTCCATTTTGACAAGCGCGATATATTTTGCCGTGGCAATGATATTGCCTTTGCAGAGCACGGCAGCCGACGCCGAACACGGAGAGAAACTCTACAAGGAGCGCTGCGGTGGCTGCCACGATACGCGCGTGCATACCCGTCCCAACCGGATTATCCACACCTACGAAGACCTGGTTAACCGGGTCCGCTTCTGTGACAACCAGGCAAAAGCAGGGCTCAGTGACAGCGAGATTTACGATGTGGCAGAATATTTAAACCAGGCTTTCTACAAGTTCATCAAGGTAAAAGACAATGAGTGAGCTGACGCAAAAATCCTGCAAACCCATGGAAAAAGGTACGCCACCGCTGTCCGCGGACGACGCTGGAACCCTGGCTCGTCAAATTCACAGCGACTGGCAGGTGCAGCAGGAGCCGCCGGAAATCAATCGTACGTTCAAATTTAAAAACTATTACCATACCATGGCGTTTGTAAACGCGGTTGCCTGGATTGCCAACCAGGAGGATCATCACCCGGACCTGGAAGTCACCTACAATCGCTGCGTGGTACACTTTTCGACGCATTCCATCGGCGGCATCTCTGAAAACGACTTCATTTGCGCCGCCAAGGTCGATGCCCTGTTCAACAACCCAGCATAAACCGTATTAGCGCATGGAATGTTTTTTTAGCTGTTATTACAATCTTCCATGTCGAAACGCAAACTAACCCGGCGCCAGGCATGGCAGGTCGAAAAGGTTCAACAGGAACGCCTGTCCCGGGCGCAGAAAAAATCCCGCAAAGCTGAAAAACTCATCGACCGGCACGACCTGGGAACGGAACAAACCGGGCGCATCATCGCGCACTATGGCGCAAACCTCGACGTGGAAGATGACAACGGCGCAATCCATCACTGCCTGACCCGCGCCAACTTACCGCAACTGGTTTGTGGGGATCGCGTCATCTGGCAAGCCACGGGTGAAGCAATGGGCGTCATAACCGCCTTGATACCCCGCACGTCACTGTTAAGCCGCCATGGTTACAACAACCAGCCAAAGCCCGTCGCCGCCAACATTGACCAAATCCTGGTGGTCGCCGCTCCCAGCCCCAGCCTCGACGAGGATTTAATCAACCGTTATCTCGTCGCCGCACAATTAACGGACATCGCTCCGGTACTGGTCATTAACAAAACTGATCTGCTTTCGCCGGCTGAACACCGACAACTGACCGAGCGCCTGGCCATTTACCAAACCATTGGCTACTCGATAATTTTCACCAGCACCAAACAACGGGACGGGCTCAATTCCCTGTTGCAGCGGTTGAAAAACCGCACCAGTATTTTTGTGGGACAATCCGGCGTGGGGAAATCATCATTGATCAAGGTATTGATTCCCCAAGTGGATATCCGCGTTGGTGAAATCTCCGCTGCAACGGGTCTGGGCAAACACACCACGTCGGTTACCGTGCTGTATCACTTACCCAACGGCGGCGCCATTATTGATTCGCCCGGCGTGCGCGAATTCGGCCTGGGGCCCGTTTCCCGGGACGAACTCAGCCAGGGGTTTGTGGATTTTCAACCGTGGCTTGGTCAATGCAAATTCAACGATTGCAGTCACGAACAGGAACCCGATTGCGCGATTAAACATGCCGTGGACACTGGCGCCATTTCGAAACAACGTTACGACAGCTTTTTACGATTGGCCCGCACCCTGGAGCAACGCAAATGATCACTGACTAAACTCAGTTACGGCTCCCGGCTCTGCAAACCGGTTAACAGGACCCGTATTTTGTGTGGATTGTATAGCCCCGTTCACATTGTGAAGACAATTTGCGGAATTATCAGCGCCCGCGAATTAGAAATCCAAAAATATTTTCTTCTAAAATGTCACATTACGCCAATTGCGCCTCGTGGTTCCGCGCGTCCGCGACTATAATTAGCTTCATCTGGAACGCACGTAATGGTTGATGGATACATCGCAACTGATCACTGCCCGCTTGAGCGGCAAACTCATAGATCCGCTCAAGACACGCGGCCATTGCGCGCTGCCGGACAACGTTTAACCCTGGGGAGACAAACGACATGCCAATAAAAACACGGCGCCATATGGCCAGATTGGGTATTGTCTGCCTCTGTTGGTCGGTCTCCGCTTCAGCGGATCAGCCCGTTAACGAGCTGGGCATGCTGATCGACAGCCAGTTTCGCAACTTCGCGGAAAACCTGAGCGCGGCACAAACTCACCGGGCGCTGGCACGGCGCAGTAGCGACGATATCTCTCCATTGGAATTTGATTTTGAACTCGATAGCGCGGACCTGGATCGTCACGCCTTTCTGGAATCGCTCACCACGGAGCAATCCGCGCAAGTGCTGTATATTCCCCGCTTTAGCGTCAGCACCGGCTACAGTGACGGCTGGAACGCGGGGGCATTTTACTCTTCCGTACCGCAGACTGATATCCAGATTTACGGCGGCGAACTGCGTTATTCGCTGCGCGCCCAAAGCGAATCATTACTGCCTTCCGTCTCTGTCAGGGGGACTTATAGCCAGTTGCGGGGAGTCAGCGATTTGTTCGTCACATCCACGGGCGTTGAGCTGTCCGTATCCAAAGGATTTTCGTATTTCACCCCCTACGCGGGGATTGGAACGACCTGGCTCGATGGCGAATACGCCCTGGATGGGTATGCATCACAATTAACCCAGAACAAATATTTTCTGGGGCTGCAATTCGATTTAGGGATGTTTAACCTGTCGGCGCAGACCGAACAGACGGGTGAATCCTCCACCACCAAAGCGACGATGGGAATACGTTTCTGACAAATCCGCCTTATTCAACGCAAAGGCGCGAAGACGCAAAGTTGTTTGAAAAACGTTGAAACATTATGAAGCCCTGCCGGTAAGATACCAATGTCGGGAATCCTAAGCGGATAGGTGACGGGCAAGCGAGTGTGTCACCGAGTGTTTTATGAATCTATAGTTTGAATGGGCGTTAGCAGTACGACAACCGGTGGCAGGCCTGTTTAAATAAAATACTTTTTTGTCTCTGCGCCTTAGCGCCTTTGCGTGAAATTTTGTTATTTGATAGATGTCTTTTAAAGCGTCGACTGATCCAGGTTGATGGCCCGGTCGAGGCCAATGAGCCGGTGCATGTTTTTGGCGCCACGCATATTGGTATCTTTTAAATCCGCACCGCTAATATCAGCACCGGCGAAATCCACTTCTCGCATATCGCTGCCACTGAAATCCGTAGACACCAGTTTGGTAAATGCCAGGCTGGCCTCGTTGATTTTTGCATTAACGAGCTTGGCATTTTCAAAATTACTGCGGCCAAAATCCGATTCACCCATGATGGCATTGGACAGGTTCGCCCAGGAAAACGTTGTATTGTTCGCGGTCACTTCCCGCAGATTGCTTTCCCGCATATCGGCGCTGGTGAAGTTCGCTTCGCTGATGTTGGCCCCCCGGAACTGGGCCTCCCGCAAGCTGGCACTGAGAAAAGATGCGCGAAATGCATTGGCGCCCCGCAAATCACTCTTGTCCATTTCCGCCTGGTAAAAATCCGCGGCAAACAACAATGAATGCTGCAGGTTAGCGTAGGATAAATTGGCGCGTTTTAAGTTGGCACCGGACAGGTCCGTATGGCTTAAGTCGACGGATTTTAAATTGGTGCCCTCAAAGTTCGCACCCCGTAAAATCGTCCCGAACAAGTCCGCGCCTTTTAGGTTAACCTGGCGCAAATCAACACCACTGAGGTTACTGTCGCCAAGATAGGCTTTCACCAGAGTAGCATCGGTCAATATAGCGCCGGCAAGGTTAATACTTCGCAAACTGGCGCGATCCAGCCGTACATTAGTGAGGTTCGCGTTGGACAGGTCCGCCCCGTCCAGCACGGCGCCGCGCAAATCGGCATCTTCCAGGTTGGCACCGCGCAAATTAGCGCCCGCCATTAACGATCCGTTTAGCCGGGTATCCCGCAGATTGGCCCCGCTAAGATCTGCGTTCTGAAAATTGGATTCCTTGAGGGAGCTGTAACGGAAATACGTTTTCTTCAGATTCGCGCCACGAAAGTTACTGTTATCGAGATCCAGATCGGAAATATTTTTACCCGAAAAATTCACCGGCTTCAAATTGCCGGTCTGGGCGATTTCCCGCATCACATCCACCTTGGACATGGGTTTGGCGAAACCGCTGCGTTTACTGGCAGCCGAACAACCCAGAAGCTGGGCCACGGAGAACGCGAGCAACAAGATAACAATATTAAAGGCGATTTTTTTCATAGATTACAATATTGGCCGTTCCCGCACCCTGGTATTACCCTAGTAAGACCCATTCGAGTGTTAATGGTTTGACCAAAAATCAGGGTTTTTTCCATCCTGGTCGATAGTATCCGGTTTCCGCATTAAAACCCGGTTAAAATACAATCTGAACCTGTAACTGCCCGGAATTCATCGTCTTTTTGCCAGTAAAACTCAGCCTGTTCGCCGCGCGAAAACGCATTTATATCAACTAAAACTGCCTGTTCAGCCGAAAGACCGGTCGATGTGACCCGTTCCCCGTAATTTGTGCAGAAAATAAGCCAGAACCGCTTTAACCACGACTGCGCGGTTTTTCCGCCACCTGGTCACGCAGGTACACCGGAAGTGCCTCCGCCGCCTCCACCCATTGGCCCTGCTGAAACGGCTCCACGGCCAGTTGCACTACCGACCTGGCAGCAGGATAAGGATTGTCATCGATGGTCACGACACCCGGCAATCGTTCCTTCAACACCGTGTCGTAGGTTTGCCAGCCGGTTCCCACGCCAACCCAGGACAGCGACGCATCAGCGGGCGTAACATCAGCAGGGGCCAGCAATTGTTCTGGCGCCGCTGCCGTCACGTTGGCACTGGCGTGAGAACGGCGATACTGGCCCCAGTAGATTTCACGCATCCGTGCATCAATAGCCACCAATACGTTGTCATGGGATGTGCCTTGCGCGATTGCGGCCAGCGTCGACACCGGAATAACCGGTAACTCCGCACCAAAGGCAATACCCTGGATGATACCCGCGGCAATCCGCACCCCCATGAACGCACCGGGGCCGCGGCCAAAGGCCACGGCATCCAGTTGCGAGGGATTTAACTGGGCGTCGGCCATGAGTTGATCGATCATCACCAGAATTTTACTGGCATGTTCCCGTGGCGCGATTTCAAAACGCTGCGCGATGTCACCATCAATCATCAGTGCCGCGGAACAGGCTTCCGTCGCGGTCTCTATGGCCAGTAATTTCATGTACCTGCCTCGGCGAGGGGCTCCCGGGCGAAAAACTGTTCTACGTCGGCTAACTGCTGAGTGATCGTCATGTCCGGCAGGTTTTTTAAAAAGATTTTACCGTAAGGTTTCGAACTCAACCGGGGATCGCACAACATTAATACCCCGCGGTCGGCGGCATCGCGGATAAGTCGTCCCACTCCCTGTTTCAGGGTAATCACCGCCTGCGGTATTTGATAGTTAAAAAACGGATTTTGCCCATGCTCTTTCATTAAACGAATACGGGCTTGCAGCAACGGTTCATCCGGTGAGGCAAAGGGCAGTTTGTCGATGATCACGCAGGATAACGCCCGGCCTTTAACATCCACTCCTTCCCAGAAACTGCTGGTGCCTACCAACACTGCATTACCCAGTTGGCGAAACTGGTTTAATAACTCGGTGCGCGGCTGTGAGCCCTGAACCAACAACGGGTAATCGATGTGATGGTTCAGATACGATGACACTTCATTTAAGGCACGGTAACTGGTAACCAGGATAAACGTCCTGCCTTCACAGGCCTCAATAACCGGCAGCGCAGCTTTGGCCACCGCGTTGGCATACTGTGGACTATTGGGCTCAGGGAATCCGGTGGGTAAATACAACAGGCTCTGCGTTTTATAGTCGAAGGGACTCTGCCATTGCCGGGTATGTCCATCCACAATGCCCAGGTTGTCCGTAAAATGCTGGAAGTTGTCACCCACCGCCAGTGTGGCCGAGGTAAATATCCAGGCTGCATCATGTCCGCTGATGTAGTCACGGAAGGTGTTGGCAACCGAGGTGGGACTCATCCGCAACACGAAGCTGCGTTTGTGGGTTTCGTACCAGCGGACATAGCTGTCTTCATCTTCGTCGAACTCACCGGGCACATAGTCGCGCTCCTGTTCCGGCATAAAATAATCCAGCCGCGCCAGTTGTTGCCGCGCCCGTTGCCAGCATTTTTCAATACCGGCACTGCGTTCCAGGTGGTGCTTTAATAATTTTTCCAGTTCGGAAAGCCGGTGCTGAATGGCAAACAGTCCATCAATTACCTGTTCGTCGTGCTCCACGCGATGCCACGGTGCGCGGCCTTCCTGGTTGCCTAGCAGTAATCGAAAGTCGCGGGTGGCTTTTTGCAGCTGATCGGCTTTGTCCTGAATACTGCCTTCATCAGGCGCTTCCTGCAACACTTCGTTTAACGCATCGTTGGCCAGGTCGAGTAACTGGCGGCCGCTCAATGACAAACCAAAAAACTGGGTAGCCACATCCGCCAGCTGATGCGCCTCATCAAAGATAAACCCTTCAGCGCCCGGCAAAATCTCCCCGAAACCTTCACCGCGCAGGGCAAGATCGGCAAAAAACAAATGATGATTAATGACCAGGATATCCGCCTGCTGGGCCTGTTTACGGGCTTTCAATACATAACAGTCGTTGACGTTGGGACAGTCCATCCCGAGGCAGTTATCGGTGGTGGATGTCACCAATGGCCAGATCGGCGCATCTTCGGCAACGTCATCGCACTGGGCGATGTCGCCGCTTTTGGTGTGTTGCAGCCACGCCCCCACCGCGTGAAGCTGCTGCAATTGTTGCCAGGACAGGCGCCCTTCGTTGCACTGCTTGTGGTAACGATAAATACAGGCATAGTTGGCGCGGCCCTTTAACAGGGCCGTTGTCACGGGTGTCCCTAAAGCCTCACGCACCTGTGGCAGATCGCGAAAATATAACTGATCCTGCAGGTTCTTGGTGCCGGTGGAGATAATGATTTTCTTGCCGCTGAGCACGGCGGGTACGAGGTACGCTACCGTTTTACCGGTACCGGTACCGGCTTCGGCGACCAGAACATCACTATCCTGTATGGCATGGGCCACTTCCTGGGCCATTTCCTGCTGTTGCACCCGCGGCGCAAACCCGTCAATGGTTTGCTGTAGTGGGCCATCGTGGTCGAGTAATTCAAAAATGGATTGCATATCGCGTAACGTAAAAGCAGCAGCATAGCGCGGTGTCTGTGATCGGTACCAGTAGCCAGTCAATGTCAAGACTGCCTGTTGTTCACGGCCGGCGGTGCAACGGCTATCGGGCTCCC
Source organism: Gammaproteobacteria bacterium (assembly GCA_050117455.1). Classification (GTDB taxonomy): domain Bacteria; phylum Pseudomonadota; class Gammaproteobacteria; order SZUA-152; family SZUA-152; genus JAKEGK01. The sequence continues at coordinate 10,301 of JASFMT010000044.1, forward strand.
CTTTTACCTGTTCCTTAACTGTTTATTCTTGTTCTGTTATTTTTTTAATGGATGAACCGACACTGGCTACCAATAACCAGCACCGAATTGATCACTATGGTTATCGTCTGGTTCTGCATGCCATGGTACGCATCGTATACAGCGCCGGCAACCAATGGGCGCGTGTACACGCACCGTTATTGAATATAAGGCCGGCGTTGGCGCACCTGTTCGATCAGTTCCGCGTTTTTCTGTTTCAGATGCCAGTCCCCCTGGGCCAGGGTACTGGACTTGGCCGCCAGGCTTTCGGCCTGGGTGTATTGTCCTTGCTGGAATCGAATCAGCGCCAGGCGATGCCACAACCGGGCGTTTCTCGGTTCAATGCGCAACGCCCGTTCCAGGATGGCGGCTGCTTTTTCCGGTTGTCCCGATTGTTGCTGTTGCGACGCCCGGTCCAATAGCGCCAACACGGTGCGGCTGGTGGTCACCGATTCGTTGGAAAACGTCGGTGGCCCGGGCAACACTTCCACCTCGCCGGTTGCCTCGCCTTCCTCGGCGGCCTGGTCAGGTGGTGGATCTCCAAATACCGGTACCGGCCGCCGCACCGAATTATCGATCTGGTCGCTGCTGGAGATATCCGGTGAGGGAAACGGCGTCATGTCCGGGGTCGTGGTGGCACAACCGGCCAGCAGCAATAGCCCCAGAGCGACAATATACGGCGCAAACGCCGATGTCGTTCCAACACTGGATTTGTCGCGATAGCGCGGATAGGTGACAAGCATCCTGGTTCCTGTAACAGCTATGAACTTTTTGATCATTGAGATTGAAGACGGTTAAAACAAATTTCGCAGCCAGCGGCCAATGGTACCATCTCCATCATCGGTACAGCGGGATTTTTCTGTAGGCGCCGACCCCACGATAAACGGCAATTCTACCGATTTTGAACAGCCAAACCCACTGCGCAGGCCAGTCACCATATCAATATTGACCATTTCGATATTCGGAGGTTGCGTTTCCAGCGCCGAAACCAGACTGATCTGCTTGAAGATATCGGCCCAGATACGCAACGCGCCGGACGCACCGGTAAGCCCGGTTGGTTCATTATCGTCCATTCCCACCCAGACGATGCCCAGTTTATCCCCCGTGAAACCGGCAAACCAACTGTCGCGCAAATCATTACTGGTGCCTGTCTTGCTGGCAACTACCACGTCGTCGGGCAAGCTCTGGTAGATGCTGCGCCCCGTGCCGTAGCGGGCGGCAATACGCATGGCGTAAGTCACCAGGTACACCGACGTTGAATCGTACACCTGCTGAATGGACAACGGATAACGTTGCAGCGGCTCACCCTTGGCGGTCAGTACTTCACGAATAGCGCGCAAGGGTGTGCGAAACCCGCCGGTGGCCAACGTGTGGTAGACCTGCGCCACTTCCCAGGGTGACAACGCGACCGCACCCAACAGCAGTGACGGATACGGCTTTATCTCTCGATTCACACCGAGCCGCTTGAGGGTTTCGATGATATTAGGCAAACCCAGTTCCAGTCCCAGGCGGGCGGTGGACAAATTATAGGAATTGGCCATGGCCATCACCAACGGCACCTGGCCGTGACTTTCTTTGCTGAAATTTTCCGGTGACCATATATCACCATTGTCCAGTTCCAGGTTCAGAGGACTGTCATCCAGGGGTGTTGCCAGGGTATATTTTTCCGGCTGCGATAACGCGGTCAGATAAACCGCGGGCTTTACCAATGAACCAATGGGCCGAACCGCATCAAGGGCACGGTTAAACCCGGCAAAACGAGGGTTACGTCCGCCCACCATGGATAACACTTCGCCGGTTTCCACACTCACGACCACCGAAGCCGCCTGCAGCTTGGCTTCTTCGGTATCCCGCGATTTACCCAGCTGGTTCAAGCGCCGGGTAAAAGCCTTTTCGCTTTCGGTCTGAACCAGGGGATCGAAGGTTGTAAATATCTGCAAGCCTTCCGAGTTTAAATCCTTCTCGCGATAGTCACGGCGTAACTGGCGGCGTATTAAATCCATGAATGCCGGATACGACGTCAATGCACTTTTGGCGCGTTTGGTGACGCCCAATCCTTTTGACTTGGCGGTAACCAGTTCGTGTTCCGACAACAAGCCCTCTTCCGCCAGTAAATCAAGCACCAGGTTACGCCGGTCGGTGGCGCGCTTGACGAAGCGGCGCGGCGAATAGTAAGACGCCCCTTTGACCATCGCCACCAGCAACGCGATTTCCTGCGGATTCAAATCACTGATAGACTTACCGAAATAAAAATGACTGGCTAACCCAAAACCATGAATGGCGCGCCGGCCGTCCTGGCCCAGAAAGATTTCATTGAGATAGGCTTCGAGAATTTCATCCTTGTCGTAATGGTATTCCAGCAGCAGCGCCATAATGGCTTCGTTTAGTTTTCGTGTCAGCGTACGTTCGTTGGACAGGAAAAAATTCTTCACCAGCTGCTGGGTTAGCGTGCTTCCGCCCTGCACCGTACCGCCGGCACGCAGGTTGGCAATAAATGCCCGTGCAATGGAACGCAGGGAAATGCCGCCATGTTCATAAAAGTGACGGTCTTCCACCAGCAACAGGGCTTTGACCAATAAAGGGGGCACTTCTTCGAGCTGCACCAGTACCCGGTCCTCGGTGTGCGAGGGATAGATTCGGCCGATAATGGCGGGATCGAAACGCACCAGCGGCAGGTCCTGCCCGTTTTTACCATGCTCCACGTCCAGCACGCGGCGGCGGTGAAATTCAACGCGCATGGGTACTGATGGTTCTGCCCCGTCCCAGAATATAAAATCACGGGTCACTACATAAAAGTTATCGCCGTTGCGCCAGTAACTGCCGGGACGCGACGGAATGTTTGTCTTGTTGTAGTTAAGCACCAATAGCTCATTTTCAAACTGATCGGCGGACAGCGGTGCACCGGCGTATAACTCCAGCGGCCGCGCATAAACCCGCGCCGGGATGGACCAGCGCTTGCCTTCAAACTGGGTACGGATGGATACATCCAGGTAGACAATATAGGCGACAAACGCTGCTGTGAATAAAGCACCCGCCAGCAACACCCAGCGCATTCGTTTCCAGGTAAGAAACTTACGAATCGATTTTTTTCTTCGCCGTGAACGTCTGGCCATTACTCATCGTCATGAAATTAATGAAAGAGTGAAAAGGTATGGTTTAACTGACTTTACCGATATTATTATGTCAACCGTATGACTCATCGTACTCCACTTTCGCGGACAGCCATCCATAAACGCGGATTATAAAACGACAGGGAACAGTAACTGGTCGACACTTTAACGCAATATTACCGGTTTCACAAAATGATCATTTTCCGGCAATGCGATAGATATCGCCGCGAATATGCAACACATAGAGTTCGCCGTCCTGCCCCTGGGCAAAGGAAGCAATATTTAAACCGGATTCGAGCAAATTGAAAGTTTCATACTCACCATTGTCTTTGGCCCTGGCACCCCAAAGGGTACCGGAGCAAAAATCGCTGTACAGGTAAACACCTTGCAGCGCCGGTAACGCAGAGCCTCGATACACGTACCCACCGGTGATCGAACAACCCTGTTCATGGGAATATTCCACCACCGGGTCAATGAATGCCGGATTATCGCAACGGCGCGATTCATAACAATGGGTTCCTTCCTTGCCATTCCAGCCAAAATTACCCGGTTCGCTGACCAGGTCTACTTCTTCCCACGCGTTCTGGCCAACATCGGCCAGCCAGATGTGACCGGTGTCCCGGTCGAACGACCAGCGCCAGGGATTACGCAATCCCCAGGCATAAATTTCCGGCCGGCCCTGCTCACCACTGGCAAACGGATTGGATGCGGGAATGCCATAAGGATCACCTTTATCAACGTCAACACGTAACAGGGCTCCCAGCAGCGTGTTGGTATTCTGCCCGTTGCCCTGCGGATCGCCGCCGGCACCCCCATCGCCTAATCCAATATACAAAAAGCCATCGGGCCCAAAGGTAATCTGGCCGCCATTGTGATTGGAATAAGGTTGTGGCACCTCTAGCAAACGTTTTTCCGAGCCCGGCAATAATCGCTGTCCCGATTCATCGACACCAAACCGGCTGATATAAGAGACGAGTCCGCCGTTGTTACCGGTATAGGACAAATAAACATAACCGTTGGTGGCATACTGCGGATGAAATGCCATGCCCAACAGGCCGGCTTCGTTGGGTCCATCGTCAACACGATCCGTGATATCAATAAACAAGCTGGATTGATATTCATTGTTATTGCGTTCCAGGCGTAATACGCGCCCCGGTTTTTCCACCACGTACCAGACACCCGGCTGGCCAGGCGCTTCACTCATCCATACCAGCCCGTCCATGGAAATGTTTTCGAATACGGGTTGCAACATAATGGCCGGAATGCCCGCTTCACGGGAAGCAGGATTACCGGTATCCGCACGGTTT
>JASFMT010000045.1:0-14723 GCA_050117455.1 Gammaproteobacteria bacterium
CGGTGCTTTTCGTTAATTTCCCGCCAGGCGTTGTTCCAGGCTTCTTCATACAATTTGTAAGCAAGAAAACTCACCGGCACGAAAGCAATGAGCAGGAACCCCACTATTAGCAAGCGTTGAACCGGCTGGGAAAATATTTTTTTACTGATCAACTTGTGGTCCGCCATCTAAAAAATCTGTATTGATGGAATATATTATGCGATGTTTACTAATCGAGACCGGGTTCACCCACTGTCGTTGATAAAAGAATCGTATTTTCCGTGCTCCTGCAATTGCATCGGCGTAATACTCCCGAAATAGCACGCGACACCTGCTAGCCTGAGGGCCGGTTACTGCGAAGGGAAATCCAGGCTGTATTTGCGGCACGAACGTACCGTTCATCAGCGGCATAATGATTTGACGGCATGAAACGGGTGAGAATGGGCAGTTCCCTCACTGCTCGTATGTAATCCTTACAATACCAATACAACCTCTATTTCCTTAAATCACAGTAAGTTATAAATTTATTATTTTAAACCGCTATATCCAGGCTTTCCGTATTAACTATAGCTAAAATTCGCATATTTTGTAGCATAAATATGCATATTATTTATCGCACGCGGCTCCGCCCATGACCAACCTGTTATTTTTTCACTTTAAAATCAACCACCTGGAAATAGGCGCTGTTCCCACCCGCTATCCAGAGATTTGCCGGGGTTTTGCATCGGTTGCCGGATACTTATTACCGACTATGCATCAACCAGTCGTCTTTTTACAGCGACGACCGTAGTTCTTTCATTAAGTTGGCTAGCGCTTCTCGCTGCCGCTGGATGCTCTGCAATAACACAAATTGTGTCCTGGCCCTGTACAGGTTGTCATTGGGCCGACTGACCTTAAAATAATGGTTGCCTGCCAGATAATCGCTATAGAACCGCACTCCCAATTCGTACGGCAGCAGCTGAATAGCATCGGTCAGGCTATCAACGTCCGCGTACGACAAGATGTCGCCGGCACCGATAAAATAACCGTCCAGAATCTGCCGGCATACTTCCATGTCGAAGGTAACACTATCCGGATCTTCCGGTAATTCCCCGCTACGATTGCAACAGGAGCGCACGCAATCGGCAATATCAAACTGGATCAGGCCGGGTTTTACCGTATCGAGATCAATGATACTGACGGCTTTTCCGGTTTCCTGATCGAAAAGAATATTGTTCAGTTTAGGATCACCGTGCATAACCCGGGTGGTCAACGGCGGCTGCCGGTTAACCAGCGAATCGGCTAATGTGCGATTGGATTCTATAACCTCGGTACAAAATTCGATCGCGGTGCGATCCGTTGAGGTCGCCGGCAGTGCCGGTGCCTGTCCTGCCACTTGATCGTAGTGACGCAGGTATGCCGGTGTTATATGGAAACCCGGTAACGTATCGTGCAGTTGATCAATCGGCAATTCACTCACCAGCCGGTGAAATGCGCCAAGCGCATTGCCCGCTTCCCAGGCCTGTTGCAGGTTTTGCAGTACATTGTCACTGCGTGTATTTTCAATGAACCCCATAACACGCCAGACGTTCGCTTCCTCATCCTGCCAGTAACTTTTATCATTATGGGTTCGGTACAACGGGGGCAACAGGAATTCCGCACGCACTGACCCCGTATCGGCATGCTCACCCGCGTAACTCAGCACGGCGTCAAGATTCTGCATCACTTTCAGGGGTTCGGGAAATACCTGGCCATTGATACGCTGTAAAATTGCATGTTTACCCAGCCTGGGATGCCCGGCGGAATGCTCTGTGGAAAGCTCTTCGGTTGTTCTATCATCACGCAATGTCACCCGATAGGTGTCATTAATGATACCGGCACCGTAAGGCTCAATGGAGACCATCTCGGACGGTAATTGAAACTGGCGGGCAATCGCCATTAAATCGGTCATAGGCAATACGTGCAGTAGCTATTTATTGTTACCGGAATCATTTTTGGTATCGTCCATCCCAAACAATTTTTCCAGCTCAGCTCTGGACTGATCCGGGTCAGCCGGCGTCTGATCGGGGACCGCTGGCCCACCGAATAACTCCGCCAATTGGTCCCTGGTTGATTGCGCCGCACCGTTATCCATTGGCCGCCAGGCATTCGTCCGGGGTTGAAAACAAGCGCAAAAATTGGCTTTCTCTTTGTATTGCACGTACTCGGCAATGGGTTCCCGGCACTGATTACTGCGTGTCTTGTCGTAGAACTTACATAACAGGCAAACATGAAGGTCCGCCCCGCACGCCGAACACGTCGCTCGCCGCGATAACGGTAACGGCAAATCGGCAATAGAGCTGCCGCACTTCCAACAAACCAGATCTTCGGACATAGTACCTCCGAATTCTTTGCTACCACTAATTTCTGAATAGGTCCGCTGCCTGTACCGCAAGACCTGACATTAAAGTCCAGCTCCGGGTTTGGGTATCGTTAAGCGCCAGCCATGGTTTTCATAAGCGAATTAAAATAATGACAGTACACGAAATCTGACCCAACCTGTCATATCTTAGCTCGAATTCGAAACAACGTCGATGGATACACAGGACAGTATCTCAGCGGGCTGTACGCAGTAGCAGCCCTGGCGGATCCCGCCGAAATTAAATGATATATTTCGATGCATTGCTTATCCGGTGACGTGGAAATGCCTGAAACAACCCGCTATATTTGACAACATCAGCCGCGACGAATAACAAGCCCATGGTTTTCCCGTTGCAACCAGCATCATGCAAACACGTGGAAACTGAACTGCCGGTGCATGTAACATATTTCCACTGAATAGAGGCCGAAGACAATGATTGAAGACCTGATGCTCACAGCTGATTTAAAAATGCTGATCGCAACCGCTGTTCTGGCGTTGCTCAGTTTTTTACCGTACTTCGTGGCCTACATCCAGCATTGGGGGATTACCGGTACTGTAGGAAACCGGGTTGATCTACCGCCCTTACCGCAGTGGGCACAACGAGCCATGGCAGCACATCAAAACCTGACGGAAAACCTGGTTCATTTTTCCGTATTGGTTATCGTTGCTCACATCATTGGTGCCAGTAACGATATAACAGCCATGGGGGCCACCCTGTTTTTCTGGGCACGTATTGTTTATCTCATTGTGTATACCGCGGGCATCCCGTGGTTACGTACTTTTGCCTACATGGCCGGTTGGGTCGGTGAAGTCATGATATTAACCCAGTTGCTTTAACCGGTGCCGCAACCGGGAATCTGCAGTATCGGCGCCGATACTACGATTAATTAGTTTTTACTTTACAGGAGCGGAACACACTATGTTTGTTGTCACCAACAGAGTCCCCGTGGTTGAATCATTTCGCGAACAGTTCGAGGAACGGTTTCGGCAGCGCGCCGGCCAGGTCGAAAAGCAACCCGGCTTCATTCGCATGGAGATCATGCGCCCGATAGACGAAGATAGCCCCTATTTGGTGATGACGACGTGGCAGGACGAAGAAGCGTTCAATAATTGGGTTGGCAGCGAGGATTTTAAATTGGCCCATCAAAATCCGTTGCCAAAGGAAGCCTATAAAACCACCGGTGGCGGTATGGAACAACATACCATTATCATCACGGCGCAAACCGCTGAAGTGAAACCAGGTGACCGGTAAACGCCTTATTATTCATTCCGCCGACCATCACTCGTTGCAGTTGAAGCAAAAAGGTATGCAAAACAGACGATGATACATCGATATAACCCAATTATAAGTACTACTGCCAGTACTTTTCGATTACATTTTTTCGCCCAACCCCTGCTGTGAATTGATCGGGCCTGTTTAGTACTTTCCGTCTGTGCTTAAGGCAGCCTTGCCATACATCTGTTTCGATACCGCTATCCCAGAGCATTGGTGCAACATTTTTTATGTTATTTATAAATTTTTACTTATAAAAAGCTAACTGGACTTACACGACGTTTTGATGACTCCGAGCACTATTCGAATTGGTGTGTTTGATAAAGAGACGGATACGCAATAAATCGGCGGGAATAAAAAAAAGCGCATGGTGACAAGTCACCACACGCTTTACTTACGAAAAGAAAGCTAAAGAATATGGATAGTTTAGTAACAATGCATATATTATTCAACTATTAAATATAAAAAAATTAAAATTGGCGCGTTCATGCGGCCAATGTATTTAACAACCACACCACTCTCTTCAGGTCATCGTTCTTTAGATCATCGCCCTCAGTTTGTACACGGTTTCGCATCCGGGCGCATCGGTCAGGGTTTGATACCATCATTTAATAATCGCTTTCAGACGGTATGAATGGTTGTGGTCGCCACCCGCTTTTCAATGACCAGCAGTAGCGGATCCCGCTTGCCATTATGAGTATTTTTTCCAGGCCATTGCGACTTATACTGTTGTGAATCAAGTTGACGTGCCCAGTGCATCACGGCTGCCAATTCCTCGGCACCACCAGGGTGACCTGGATAAATAACTACGCATAGTAAACCATCGCGTTGGAGCAGTTGCAGCGCCTCGTTCAGCGCCGCCCTCGTACTGTGTTCCTCTGTTGCTATTTTTTTGCCGCTGCCGGGATTGTGGCCCGGTAAATAACCAAGATTAAACACAATTGCGTTGACGTTCTGATGATGCTCTCTGGGAACCTGTTGCGACATATGTTCATGGCTAGCGTTAAACAGGGTTACGCGGTCGTACAATCCACTGGCCTGTAAGCGTTGCGCCGTGTGTTCCACTGCGGCTCGTTGAATATCAAAGCCATAGACCCTGCCCTGTGGGCCGACACAGCGCGCCAGAAATTCAGTGTCGTAGCCGTTGCCGGTAGTCGCGTCGATGGCCACGTCACCCTGATACAGTTTCTCGGACAAATAGCGTTTGGCCAGAGTAACCATCGACGGCTGGTCTTCGAAGCGGGCGATATTCACATTATCTGGCAGCGGCTTATTGCTTAACAGGTAATCTGCAAAGCGTTGGCAATAACAGGGAATTGACATCGCCCCTCTGGAACCAAAGCCGTTGAAAATACCAAGGTATGGTTTGTCGGGATGAACGCCAATAAAGGGTTGCTTGTCCCTGGTGGTCGGCCGTATCCCTGCGCGTTGATCGGTGATTGTCACATCCTTCGTTATACCGGTCATTCGTTCAAACGCCGCCACCAGTGTCCGTGTTGCGGTTGCTGAATCAGCGTCGTCGGACCATTGCCATTGGTACGTCGCCCCCACCAGTGCGTGATGCTTGTCGATGGGCAACAGCCAGTAGCCATCGTTAATGATGGCCGACGGCAATTCCCGGGCGCTTTGCAGCGAAATAATGTCACCTTTGGACAATTGAAACGGCAGCCAGCGGAACCAGGGATTATTCAACACCTCGGCGCCTTCGCAAAAGATAACGCAATCAGCAACAATGTCCTTCCAGTGAATCTTCCCGGCGTCAAAACGCAGTTGCGCGTAATCGAGATTTGAAGAACGATAAATGCCTTGCGCGACAAAGTAATCCCGCAGCGACGTTAGCAATGGCGTTACCGCCAGGTAGCCCGTTTGCGTCTGGTGAAAACCACCCATTGGATCATTAACCGGCTGGCCGCTTTGTCCAGCGGCAAACGCATCACCTAAATAATTCTGGTATCCCGGATCTTTACGGCGAGTTTTATAGCGGTCGACATCGGCCGCGGAACGAAACAGCCGTAACATGGGATTGGCGTGATAGTAGGTCTGGCCAAATCGCTCAGTCAGTCGTTGATAATAATCCAGCGCCACCGCCAGGCAAGTATCCACCTCGGGCGCTTTGACTAACCGCTGGCCGGTAACCGGATTTATCAATCCCGCCGCGATCCGTGATGCAGCGGTCGGTATGGGGTAATCAACGATGGATACGCTCTGGTTTCGGTTCATTAATTCCCACGCCAGCAGGCTCCCGGCAAGGCCCTGTCCGACGATAAGAAACTGAATATTCATTGGTTAAATAACAACCGATTTTCGCAGAAGGAAGGATAATTTTTCTTGTAATTCAAAGAGATAGAAAGGCTGAAAATTAGTCAAACGACGTGTAATTATTAAGCGCACGTTCAGCTACAGGTGCGTACTATTAAATCTACCTCTATTGTAACACTAACCCCCTAGTTACAATTAGACGCTCCCTTAAAAGCCCGCTCCCCCGCGGGCTTTTCTTTATCCGCATTCTACATCATCGCCGTGAGCGGCGCATTATCGCAACGCAATGCAGTTAAGCATTTTAAATTTCGTTCAATTGGGATCGGTTGTAAATAAAGTGAGATCGACAACGGGAGGTGAGAAAAAAAGAAGCGTCCCTGCGGGTGTGTGATGGGATGTACCGCTTTTTACCCGGTTAATTAGTCTTTGGTGTAAAAGACGCCGGGTATCCAGCTTTTGTGTAGTTTTGTCGTTCTTTGAAATTCCTTTTGCATATCTCCATGATTATCTCCGTCAAACTCAAAGTGTGATAATCCTATTCTCACCACGTCTTTATCTCTGAGTTTTTGTTCATTCACTTCCTTGTTGTTCACGTAGGTTTTATTGGTACTCTTCAGATCCTGAATCTGGAATTCCTGTACCAAACCGCTTTCGGATGATACCGCGACAACGGAAATAATGGCATGGTGGCTACTGACCGTATCATCATGGAGGATAATATCGTTGTCGGACGCCCGCCCGATCTTTAATTCGGCCCTGGTAATGGGAAATTCCTCGGTAACCTCACCATTGGTCACTTTTAGTAGTTTTGCCATTTGCTGTCTTGCCACGCGTGTTAACGTTAATTAACGTTTTTCGGAAAAGCCTGTCTTGTTTGCAGTTTATATCGGCGAGCGTTCCCGGTTTGCCAGTCCGGTTATTGTGAGCCAGCTCTCAATTTTTAAATGAGCACCGGACATTCTGGGCGACATGCGCTTTGCAAAACGCTGCGATAAAAGATCGAAGCGATAACCGGTCCGTCAATTCAGTCACGCAACACGGCATTTATAACTTATTGTTTTATATATCGTTTACTCCATGGATTGCCATAAACGGACATCACCATGAGTCGCGGCAACAGATCCATAACAGCTACATGATTCAGCAAACAGCAGCAACCGACATGGATTAGTTGCTTTATGGCGTAGAAATGGGATATTTTTACAAACCTCGCTGTTGTTAATCAGTATAAAAAACTCATGTCCATTTCTTTTGTTGACTTCATACGATATACAACGTTGTACAATCCCATTTCTATCAGGACCACAGCATCATGACCATCGGTTTCGATAGCATCAAACGAAGCTACGGGCGCTGTGTTCTGACACGGGCGGCAAAAGAAAAATTCTTTCATCAGTTCTACGAACTGTTCCTGAACACTCACCCTGACATTACCGCATTGTTCGAGCATACCGATTCCGACAAGCAAATCGTTATGCTAAAAAACGCCATCAGTATGTCGATCCTGTTTGCGGAAAAAGGCGATGAACTGGCGATTGATGTATTGAGCAAGATTCGTAAAAGCCACTCCCGGGAACGCAAGGATGTAAAACCGGAATACTATAATTACTGGCTGGACAGTCTCATCAAAACCCTGTGGTTGTGTGACCCGCATTTTACACCGGAACTGGAACAGGACTGGCGCAACCTGATGCAGATCAGCATTGACTATATTGTTGAAGGCTATTGACGCGATAACGCGCCACATTCATTAGACTACCACCGCTTCTCACCGATAAAGTTGCTACTGGTACTCATCTTTCAAAACGCGTTTTAGAATTTTGCCCGTCGGACCCTTAGGCAGCTCATCCCGGATGAAACTTTTTCGCGGTACTTTGTAGGACGCCAAATGTTCGCGGCAATAATTTTCCAGTTGCTGGTGATCCAGTGACGCACCGGGTTTCGGCGCGACGACCGCCACCACTTCTTCGCCATGAACAGTATCGGCAATTCCAATTACCGCCGCTTCTGCCACATCAGGATGCCGGTACAGCACCTCCTCCACTTCCCGTGGATATACGTTGTAGCCACCTCGGATAATCATCTCCTTCTTGCGATCGACGATGCTCACATAGCCATCCGTGTCCATGGTTCCAATGTCACCGGTATAAAACCAGCCATTGATCAATACCTGTGCGGTATCCGCCGGGCGTTTGTAATAGCCTTTCATGACGTTGGTTCCCCGGATAATTACCTCTCCGCGTTCTCCGCGAGGCAATTCCCGTTTGTGCTTATCGACGATCTTCACTTCGCACAGATCAACTGCTGGCCCCACCGTGCCCGGCCGACAACCTTTGTGCAACATATTAAAACAGGCCACCGGGCTGGTTTCCGACAAACCGTATCCTTCCTGGATCTCGATGCCGAACTTTTCCCGGAACTTTTCCAGTATCTGTGCGGGCAGCGGCGCGCCACCGGACACGGCACATTTAAGAGACTTTAACTGATCGGCGGACACCTGGGGATCGTTGACTAACGCGATATACATGGCCGGAACGCCAGCGAAAAACGTTATTTTCTGACCGGTGACCAGCTTCGCCGCATCCTGCGGTGTGAAACGCGGTAACAGCGAAATGGCCGCGCCGTGCATTAAAAAGGCGTTCTGAATTACCGTCTGACCAAAGGAATGAAACAACGGTAACGCGGCTAATGCAACATCGCCCTGGCTGAACACCGGCCATGTACCTTCTTCGATTCGCATGATGTTTTCCGCAACAAAACGGGCGTTGTCATGAAGGTTAAAATGGCTCAATTCCGCGCCTTTTGGCCGCCCGGTAGTACCGGACGTGTATAGAATAACTGCGGTGTCGTCGGCATTGGTGGCAACCGGCTCCTGGTCTATCGCCGCGCTGCTGCTTATCTGCTGTTGCAGCACATGGTCATGATCCGTCACTTCCTGTGGCAGTTGCTGATCACTGTTTGGCGAACGGCACACCAAAACACGCTCGCATCCAACCGCCTTCGCTGCGGGCAACGCATTCGCCAGAAATGCCTCCCAGACAATAACCGCCCTGGCGTCACAGTCATCAAAGTGATAGCGCAGCTCGTCTTCGACAAACAGCACGTTCAGGGGGACTACCACCGCACCCAGATAATGAACAGCAAAATAATTGATCGTAAACTGGGGAACGTTCGGTAGTAGCAGAACAACGCTGTCGCCTTTACCGATGCCATACCCCTTCAATACCGCTGCGCAGGCCTCAATGTGTTGTTGCAACGTCGCATAGTTGATGGCGGCGTCGCCCATCAAAATGGCAGGCGCTTGCGGCGCATTAACAGCTGCCTTCAAAGGGATAGAAGCAAGATTCAGGCTCATGAGCACACTCCCTTGTCGGTCATCGACCTGGTGGTTACCGGCGACCGCAAACTACGACCGCTTTCTGTCAGGATCAACGTCGTCGGATACGATAATGCTAACCGCTGCTGCTAACCTCAGGATTAGCGATAAATGTTTCCAGTTGCTGCCCGTATTCCGGCTGGCTTTCGATAAAACCGGAATTGTGATCACCTTTCATTTGAAAAAACGTTTTGGGTTCATTGGCCGCTTCAAAGACCCTGCGTCCCAGATTATAGGGAATAATGTTGTCTTCGGGACTGTGTAAAATTAATACGGGACGGGTTACCTGTCGGATATTTTCCACGTTGTTGAAATCAAATCTTACAACAATAATATACGATAACCATGGAAACATTTGCCGGGCCATATCGCGGGCTGAGCTAAACGGTGATTCGGCAATAACACCGGCCGGTTGCACTTCCGTCGCCAGCTTGATAGCCGCTACCGCGCCCAATGAACGGCCAAACAAAACGATATCCTGCGCTGCTATCTTGCGATCTTCGGTTAAATAGCGCCAGGCGGCCCGTGCATCGTCGTAGAGGCCCGCTTCGCTTGGTTCGCCGTAGCTTTTACCATAGCCGCGATAATCAAATATTAAAACGTTGGCGCCCAGTTCATGGAACAACAACACCGATTCACCGCGATGGGAAATGTTGCCGGCATTGCCATGAAAAAACAATACGGTTTTGGTGCCGTTTTGTTTCGCCGGAATATACCAGCCATGTAAGTCCACACTGTCCGCTGTTGTCAGCCAGACATCTTCATATGGCACTCCCCAGGCGCTGGGCGCCGTTCGCATTTCCCGGATCGGAAAAAACACCATGTCCGGTTGATTGATATACATAAACCCGCTGAATATCCCAACCACCAACAATAATGCAGCCAATAGACCTATCATTGAATAACCAGAAACCTTTTTATTTTTTATTCATTGTCGCTAATCCCGCCCCCGCCATTATGAACGATAAACCGGTAGAGACAAGTCAAAGGCCGCTGACATCTTTTGTCGGCCAAACAGCGCGAGCCAGGATTTCCCGGCAACAGTATGGAGATGCAGCAATCGCCAAATCACATACTATGAAGCTAATGCAGATTTTTCAACAAATTAACTAATTGTTTTTATTAGATAATTATTATTTTATAGAGACCGGATATATTATTGACTTCGTTTATCTGAAAATGATAGATTGGTCAAAACGTGATCACAATGATCCGAAACAATAGCCGCGCGGTATCAGGCTAAGGTTGTTTTGACGTTTGCAGTAACCCTCTGGCAGTACTTCACAACACCTTCCGCTGTTGTTCCATCGAAATCGCTGTGCAATTGCGCGTCTCGGCGGTCTTGCGGCTACATTGCAGAAAATACACAACGGGACACGAACCCGGACTTTGACAAGGTACAAGCGAGTTAACGAATGAAGTTGCATCATACAAAACACTACGACGCTTTGATAAAGCGGCTTATTTTTGGTAACACGCCGTTCCGTGGCAGTCTTTACTTCAACAACGACGGCGTACCGGCCATCGGTTTTAATTTTGAATTGAATAACACGATAACGATAAACCAGGTATTAAAAGCGCTGGGGTTTGACCTTACAGGTCGAAAACTTTCCGGTGAAGCGCGAACCGCCGAACGTTACTACATGGGTTTGTTGCACAGCGCGTTCAACCAATGTAACGGCAATGATTTAGAATCTTTGAAGGTCGTGGTGCACAACATATTTAACGCCCGGCTTTCCGACACCCGGTATCAACACGTACCGCATTTTATACGCACGAATGCGTTTGAACTCAGCAGTGAGCGCAAAGGCGTCGCCATAGTCTGTGATCTACTGAAATACCATGAACAAACCCTTGATAACTGGTTAACGGTATTCGGCTTCGATATTCTCAAAGTCAATTCACACCTTTTGTCCCGTAACACCCGCGAACGCGCCGCGCTGTTATCACTGGTTGCACAGCGACAAATCGGCGTGGATCGTTCTGGTGAACCCAAAGGTTTATCGCTGGCGCACGCCTTGATGGAAGATAACCGCCCGGAAGCCTGGTATCAGATCCGTTATGGCTTTATGGACAATCCTCAAACTGCAAAACAAGCTATTAAACGCCGTTACTTTGAAAGTGAGTTATTTGACATCTATGACGAAGGCACGGGCAGTGACAACATTGAACACGCGTACTGTAAAAAGATGTACGCTATGTATAACGGCCATAAAGATATTATTCTCGACCATGAGCGAAGGTTCGGTTATTTGATAGCGGAGGCCAACACTGACCTGGGGCTGAGCGGTAAACATACCATTAAAACCATCGAACAAAGTTTCAGCCTGGCCTATAACCATATCCGTAACCAGCCTTATGCCAGCGCACCGATCAACAATTTCGTCAAAACTTATTCCGACTACGTCGAAGATGGCATTGAACAACTTTCGAAATCCTGGTCGCAACCAGAGGACCTTGATTACGAAATTGCGATGGCCAGTTAAGTTTCTTTGTCTCCCCGTCGTAATTGCGTTCTTCGCAATTCATCTCACTAGCCAGGTGTGGATTTTCGGACCCTCCCGACTTTCGAAAATCCACCCTGGTGTTTTTTTTCACTCTTTTAAATCTGTACTGTACGATCCTGCATGAACATGTGTTGCTGTATTATACAGCTTGCACAATGACAGGCTTTACGTAAGTACTACTGATTGTGTATAGTGGTCCTGCTTTAAAAGTGGCGTGGGAATAATTAATAATAAAAATGCCGCCAGCAATTAAGACTTGTTCTAAAACGGAAAAGTAAACGAGTCCTGGTTGTATATGGTCGTACTGTATAAATTTTATTCGTTGATTTCCCGGGGGTAACACCACTTAGTCAAACAGTGCTACGTGTGTTGTATTGGTTAACTCGTGTCTTGATTAACAGTTAATCACTGCAATGTACGTCAACGGATTGGATTAGCTCATGTTAGGACTAGGTAATGCAGTTCAGTGGTTGTCGTTCGCGACATAAAATAAAAACAACAACACCCGTAAGCAGTATCAAGCCGCTGTTGACCGGTGTCTTTTTAGTTGCGGTTGCGTTTGCCTTTGGCCAGAGCACAACCCTGGCTGACAATCACTTACCGGAAAACCGCGTATCGGATATTGCCAATACCCGGCACAACTTTTCCGCAACCACCATGGCGCAATTACCCGGTGGAGGCACGCGCGATGTGAGGGCTTCATCGGAAGCGGCGATCTGCGTGTTCTGCCATACGCCGCACGGCGCCAACAGTGAGATGCAACCTTTATGGAACCGTCAACTCTCCAATGCCGCCTATAACGTCTACAACTCCAGTTCCATGGACGCTGCCGTTGGTCAGCCCAATGGCAGTTCCAAGCTTTGCCTGTCCTGCCACGACGGTACCGTAGCCATTGGCGCCGTCGATGTTCTCAATGGCAGTTTTACCTTGCAGGACCCGGCCACCGCAGACATAGAGATGATCATCGACGGCGGCGGTATCACCATGCCACCCGGCGAAGGCGAAACGACCGGTTATACCCGTAACCTGGGGCTTGATTTATCCAACGATCACCCGATTTCGTTCCGCTACGATAGCAACCTTGTGGTGGCAGACGGCGAGTTGCGCGACCCTTCGCTGGAACCGCATCTTGGCAACCGGCTGCCTGGCACCACCCCCTCTGTGCCACTGGAGGAGGACCAGGTGCAATGCAACAGTTGCCATGATCCCCATATCCGCAGCACCGACAATGAAGAAAACATCAAGTTTCTGCGTCTAAACCGGTTCCAGAAAGTGGATCCCGGCGCGGCCATGTTTGACGCCGTCAATGACATTATCTGCCTCGCCTGTCATGATAAAGCCGGCTGGATTGGTTCGGCCCATGCCAACGAACAGGTTGCCGATGAGCAATACAACCTGGCGGCCGCCAATCGTCACGAGTTTCCGCAAAGTACAACGGTCTGGGAAGCATCGTGCCTCGCCTGTCACGACAGTCATACCGTACAAGGTTCATCACGGTTATTAAGGGAAGCCAGCGACGGTGAACTCACGGCAGGCGGCGTAAAACTCGGTGGTGCCAATGCCAGCGAGCAAACCTGTTATTTGTGCCATTCCAATGACGGCAATACTCTCATGAATCAGGGACTGAACAGTGAAGTCCCGGACGTTAAAAGTGCATTTAATCTGCGCGTTCGCATGCCCATTGCCGGCTTTGATCAACCGGCGGGCAGCGAAGTGCACGATGCCGGTTCTTCCAGTGAAATCCAGAGCGGCAAGGATCTGCTCGAAAGCCGCGAGATACTGGGGTACGGTAATTTAATCAACCGCCACGCTGAATGCACCGATTGTCACAACCCCCACCGCGCTGTTAAAAATCGCCTGTTTAACGATGACCCGGTCACGCCGGATGCTGCGGGATCACACCTGCACGATGAACCACACAGCAATATCGCGTCCGGGGTTTTAAAAGGAACCTGGGGCGTGGAGCCGTTGTATATCAGCGATGAGTTTATGGTTGCCCCTTTTGACTTTGATATAAAACGCGGTAATCCACCGGTGGCTGCGCTGGATACCGTTACCCAACCCTATGTCACCCGCGAGTACCAGATTTGCCTCAAATGTCACTCCGGTTACGCCTATGTTATGCCCCCGTTTCTCGATTCTTTTGGTGGTGGTACGCCCTCGGGCACCAATGGCATGAACCAATACACGGATCAGGCCATGGAATTTAACGCGCCGCAAGGACATCAAGGTGAAGGTACATCAATGTCAGCCGGTGGCGCCGGCATCAATTACTCGACCAATAACCACCGTTCCTGGCACCCGGTAATGGGCAGCACCGGTCGCGATAAGCTCACTCGCGGCATTACGGCCAGTAACGTCTTTGAGTTTCCCTTTGATAATTTTACCGGCAGCCAGACCATGTATTGCTCCGATTGCCACGGATCGAACACCAGCATCGGCACCGTGGTTCCCGACGGTGGGGAAAACGGAAAGGCCTGGGGGCCTCATGGTTCGGAAAATGATTTTCTATTAACGGGTAAGTGGGATCGTTACACCGGCACGCCCTGTAACGGCGCGAACTGCGCTTTTGAACCCCGTGGTGATCAACAGGCGGACCTGTGCTTCAAGTGCCATAACCGCTTTGCCTACGCCTTCGATAACGGCAACTTCCGCAGCAACAGCTCCGGTTTCAGTGGCCCGGACGGCGAGAATGGACATCTGCAGCATCTGGATTTGCTGGGCCGGATCAAATGCACCTGGTGTCACGTGGCGGTACCCCACGGCTGGAAAAACAAGGCGCTACTGGTGAACCTGAACGATGTGGGCAGCGAAGGCGGTATGGCACCCGGCACGGAAGTACCGTTGTCCGTTGATAACAACGGTCTCACGCGACCTTATGACAACGGCCCTTATTACCTGGGCGCTGTCAATAAAGTGGTAAACTTCGCCACTAGCGGCCAATGGCAA
>JASFMT010000046.1:0-14460 GCA_050117455.1 Gammaproteobacteria bacterium
TAACAAAACTACCATCGATTTTTAGAAAATCTACCGGCAGATGTTTCAGGTAGTTAAACGAACTCAGGCCACTGCCAAAATCATCCAGCGCAAAATAAAATCCGTCTTCCTTTAGCGCGGTGATCAAGTGTGTCGCGTCGCTGAGATTGGACACCGCCACCGTTTCCGTGATTTCGAAACAAACCAGCTTCGGATTAATACCGAATTCACTGGTTTTCTCCTGAACGTAATGCAGGAAACTTTCATCACTTAGGGACTGCCCGGAAATATTGATCGCCCAGAGACTTTCGCCCCGGGGATCGTGCCGCTGGTATTGCTGCAAATGAGAAAATGCATAATTGATTACCCAGCGGTCAATGGCGGGCATCAAATCATAACGTTCCGCCGCGGGCAAAAATGCCATGGGTGGAATAATCTCACCATCATCACCGAGCATCCGTATTAACAATTCAATATTTAAAGAACCGGACGATTTCTGAATGGGGATGAATTTCTGAAAATACAACTGGAACCTGTCGTTTTCCAGCGCATCACGTATGCGCGGCAGCCATTGCATTTCACCACGGCGCTTGGATAACACATGGTCGTCCGGTTCATAAACATGGATGCGGTTGCGGCCAAGGTCTTTGGCGGCGAAACAGGCAGAGTCCGCCGCGCTCAATATTTCGGTGACCCCGCCGGATTCATTGTTAATGGAGACCACGCCGACACTGACACCAATTTCAAATGATTTGTCTCCCCAGGCGAATCGAAATTCGTTAATGGCATTGCGCAACACATAAATAATCTGTTTCGCCTTATCCATTTTACAGTCCAGAAACAAAATCCCGAATTCATCGCCCCCCAACCGGGCCAGCGTATCGGACTTGCGGATTTTACGATGCAGCAGGACTGTTAACTGCTTTAGCAGTTCATCACCGGCAATGTGGCCACAGGTATCATTAACGACCTTGAACTGGTCAAGATCCATGTAACACAGCACATGCTCTTCGCGGTTACTGCGCGCCACGTTAATGGCCTCCACCAGTCGCCGCTCAAATTCGTCGCGGTTGATCAAACCGGTTAACGAATCATGGGTTGCCTGATAAGCCATCTGGTTGGCCATATCACGAATTGCAGTCATATTGCGAAATACCAGCACCGCGCCGACAATACTGCCATCGTAATCCTTGATAGGTGCGGCACTGAGATCCACCGCATAATTACCACTGTTTTCCCGCACCAGGGTCATCGGTTCATAGTTATCAATAATGCGCTGTTCATTAATGGCCTGCAGCACCGGATTTTTCTCCGGCGGAAACCCTTCATCGTTCACCAGTGTCAGCACTTCAAATAAATCTTTACCCCTGGCCTGTTCATTGCTAAAACCGGTCAGACTGCTGGCAACATAGTTGATGTAATCCACTTTCCCCGTGGCATCCGTGGTAATTACACCATCGCCGATGGAATTTAACGTCACCTGGACCCGCTCTTTCTGCCGGAACAATTTGGTTTCCGTACTGGCGGTACGCCGTATCACAAAAAAAGCAACCACAATAGCAATGGTAAATGCTGTGAACCCGAACAAATACATGAGATTGCGGGTACGTTGATACTCGAGGGTGGACTGTTGCACCGCCTCCTGGGTGGCAACACGCTGAATTTGGGTCAGTTCATTCAGCTTACGGAATACCCGTTCCTGGGCCGCCATGGTCTTGTCATAGAGTAGTTGCTTGGCTTTGCCGATTTCATCCCGGTAAGATAAATCGATGACCTGTTCCTGCAATCGCACCGCTTCTTGTGTCAATTCGCCCTGCTCTTCCAGGAGTAGTTGCTCCTCGGGGCTCAATTCCATCTTTTTCAATTGATTGCGGGCGGTAATAAAATCCAGCGCGAAGCGATTGAAGACCATAAACTCGTCGTCGCGCTCAAAGGGGTCTTCGAGCAACAGCATGCGGTATAAACTCAACATGCGTTCCCTTGCGGCATAACGCATGGACGTTGCCAGTTCGGTCTTAACGTTCTGGTTTTCGGCTATACCCTTGAGGCGCTTTTGAATAGCGGACATGCTGGTCAGGCCTACTACAAAAATCACGATCATCAGCAATAGTGCGACCGTAAACCCTACTACCAGGCCTGCGCTGACTTTTTGTTTCCACATGCAATTACTTTATCAGATTTTGGTATGAATTATGTGATTTACTCTATAAGTATCGTTTGGCTGTTTTTTACAAACCTTGCTTACAATATAGTTCAAAATTCCCATAAATAGCTGATTTGGGAAAATTTTAAGTACAAAAAGCAATCAGGGTTTGTGGGGCAATTCGCGGGGACATCCAGCAACGTTGCGTCGCGTTTAAATAGATCTAATTATAACCAAATGTCAACGGGCTAACAGGTGATTCCCTATTAACCCGCTAACATTACAAAAGGACTAAGCGGCAGATGTCTGGCTTTGTTGTTTGTGAAAGACAAACTGTTCGCCGTCAACCTCAACGGCAATGGTATCACCGGGCGCAAACTCACCGGACAGTATTGTTTGCGCCAGTTCGTTTTCGATGCTGTTTTGAATCGCCCGCTTCAATGGACGGGCACCGTAAACCGGGTCGAAACCGGCTTCGCCCAGCTTGTCCAGCGCCGCATCACTGATTTGCAGGTGAATATCTCGCTCTTCCAGACGTTGCCGCAGGTATTCCAGCTGAATGCGGGTAATGGCCCGAATCTGCTCGTGTCCCAGGGGATGAAACACCACGGTTTCGTCAATACGGTTGATAAACTCGGGGCGAAACTGTTGGGCCACTACTTCCATGACCGCCTTTTTCATGTCCTGATAACGTTCCTCGCCGGATAATTCCTGGATCAATTGCGAGCCGATGTTGGACGTCATAACAATCACGGTATTACGAAAATCCACTGTACGGCCATGACCATCCGTTAACCGGCCGTCATCCAGCACCTGAAGCAGGACGTTGAATACGTCAGGATGGGCTTTTTCGACTTCATCCAGCAGTATTACCGAATAAGGTTTACGCCTGACCGCCTCGGTGAGGTAACCGCCCTCCTCGTAACCCACATAACCCGGTGGTGCGCCGATCAACCGCGCCACGGAATGTTTCTCCATGAACTCCGACATATCGATACGCACCATGGCGTCTTCGGTGTCAAACAAAAATTCAGCCAGTGCCTTGGTTAATTCTGTTTTACCAACACCGGTGGGCCCTAAAAACAGAAAGGAGCCATTAGGCCGGTTGGGATCTGAAAGACCGGCGCGGGAACGGCGAATGGCGTTGGAAACCGCACGAACGGCTTCTTCCTGACCCACTACGCGCTTGGTTAATTGTTCTTCCATCCGCAACAGCTTCTCGCGTTCGCCTTCCAGCATCTTGGATACCGGAATACCGGTCCATTTCGAGACGACTTCGGCAATCTCTTCTTCGGTGACCTTGTTGCGCAGCAGCTTCATATCGGTTTGTTCCGCCTCGGAGGCCGCGGCCAGTTGTTTTTCCAGTTCCGGTATTCGGCCATATTGCAGTTCCGACATGCGTGTTAAGTCGCCTGCCCGGTTAGCCGCTTCCAGCTCCTTGCGCGCCTGGTCCAGTTGTTCCTTGATATGTTGCGAACCGTGCACCGCGGCTTTTTCGGCTTTCCAGACTTCTTCAAAGTCGGAATATTCCTTTTCCAGTTTGCCGATTTCGTTTTCCAGATCACCGAGACGGCGCCTGGATGCGTCATCGCTTTCCTTTTTCAGGGCTTCGCGTTCAATTTTCAGTTGCACCAGACGCCGGTCAAGGCGGTCCATAACTTCCGGCATGGAGTCGATTTCCATGCGAATACGGCTGGCCGCTTCGTCCACCAGATCAATGGCCTTATCCGGCAACTGCCGGTCGGTAATATAGCGCTGCGACAACATTGCCGCCGAGACAATGGCCGGGTCGGTAATATCCACCCCGTGGTGCACTTCGTACTTTTCTTTCAGGCCACGCAGGATGGCAATGGTGTCTTCCACCGAGGGCTCGTCCACCAGTACTTTCTGGAAGCGACGTTCCAGTGCCGCGTCCTTTTCCACGTATTCGCGGTATTCATTCAAGGTGGTGGCGCCCACGCAATGCAATTCACCACGCGCCAGCGCCGGTTTTAACATGTTGCCGGCATCCATGGCGCCTTCCGCCTTGCCGGCGCCCACCATGGTATGCAACTCGTCAATAAACAGAATGATCTGCCCTTCCTGCTTGGCAAGATCTTTTAACACGGCCTTTAACCGTTCCTCGAATTCACCCCGGAACTTGGCGCCGGCAATCAACGACCCCATATCCAGTGCGAGCAGGCGCTTGTTCTTCAGCCCTTCCGGCACTTCACCGTTGACGATGCGTTGCGCCAGGCCTTCCACGATGGCGGTTTTACCCACGCCCGGTTCACCAATGAGCACCGGATTATTCTTGGTGCGCCGCTGCAGCACCTGAACAGTGCGGCGAATCTCATCATCACGGCCGATGACCGGGTCCAGCTTGCCCTGTTCAGCACGCTCGGTTAAATCAATGGTGTATTTCTCCAGTGCCTGGCGTTGTTCCTCGGCATTGGGATCGTCCACGGCCTGTCCGCCGCGAATGTCATCAATGGCTTTTTCAATAGTGGATTTGGATGCACCCAGCTTGCGCAACAATTCGCCCACTTTGCTGTTGTCATCAACGGCCGCCAGCAGAAACAGTTCGCTGGAAATGTATTGATCCTTTCGTTGCTGGGCGAGCTTATCCGTGACATTGAGCAAACGGCCCAAATCGCGCGAGATGTTTACATCACCAGCAATGCCCTGCACCTGGGGCAGCGCCTCCAGGGCTTCACCCAATTGCGAGCGCAGACTACTGACATTCACCCCGGCACTGGTCAACACGTGGCGAACGGTGCTGCCCTCCTGGTCGAGCATGGCCGCCAGGACATGGACGGGTTCGATAAATTGATGATCCCGGCCCACGGCAAGACTTTGCGCTTCCGCCAGCACTTCCTGAAATTTGCTTGTCAGTTTATCCATTCGCATCTATCTGATCTCCGGGGTAAAACTCGTTGAACGGTTCGCTGTTACCGCGTAATTCATTCCTAATACATAGGGGCTTTACAAGGAGTTTCAAGCGATGCCGTCTTTTTTAACCGACCCGCGTATCGGTGGCAACAGGCATCGGCGACTCGATGAGCTGCTGTAACTGATGCAGATTCTCCGCATAGTGTTGACGCTGGCAGTACATGGGCGGGCGGGCGTGGAGGTGAGCTTCGGTTCGGATAAACACGGCCAGCACCGTGTGGCCCTCACCGCGCACCCCTTCAAGGCGCACCGGATAAATGGGGCAGCCGGTGATTTGCGCCAGCCGCACCGCCCCGCCCTTTATCTTCACGGGCGGCTCAGAATCCAGGTGGATTTTGCCGTGGGGAAACAGCGCCACGACCTCACCTTCCTTGATTGCCCGCAGCGCCGCCCGCATGGCCCATTCCGGTCTCCTGGACCGGTCCACGGGAATGCAGCGCGCCAGCCGGAACAACCACTGTAAACCAAAGCGGTGGTATTGTTCCGTGGCGATAACAAACCGTAGCGGGCGTGGACTGGCCGCAATGAGCAACAGCGGATCAAGTCCCGATACATGGTTGGATACCACCACCGCGCCCCCTTCTTTTGGCAATGGCAACGGTGAAGCCTGCAACCGATGGTAGTAATAGACAAAACGACATAACAGGCCGGCGAGGCGATTTGGGACTCGTCCGCCCCAGTCGGCGGAACTGTAACGTTCCCAGCGGTGCAACAGCAAGTAGACCATTGCGATGGCCAACAACCCCAATAACAACCATGCTGTTATCACGCCTATGTCAATCACAATGGCAACCACAATTTAGGTTATACATTTGATAAATCCACAGCCACCTTGTTTCAAAGACATTCATCTTGTAAGGCTAAGACGAACCCAGTACTATTTCCACGAAAACCAATATCATACCGCAAAGGGACAACGGCGTTGGCAAAACAGAGAATGACCGAGCAGGAACTGGGGTTGGCGCTGGGGCAACAGCTACTGGGCATCGAAGACCTGCAATACGGCTTATGGGACAGTGAGCTGGAACTGAGTTTCGACAACCTTGCCACAGCGCAACGGCGTTTCGCCAGTCTTATTGCCTCCGAACTGCCCGATCCGGCGGTCAATGAAACCCATGTGCTGGAAGCAGGTTGCGGCGCCGGTCATTTACTGGCACTGCTCACCCAGCAAGGTTACCAGGTCGATGCCGTCAGTCCCTCACATTTTCTCATCAGCCGGGTTAAACAACGGTTGGCGGATCTGGACGACAGCACCTCGAAAGTCTTTGAACTGTCCTTTGAGGATTTTCCGGAACAAATTTACCAGCAATATTATGATGCGATCCTGTTTAACGAGTCCTTTAGCAGCATGCCTTTGCAGCGTGCGTTCCCCAAAATTCAAACGCTGCTAAAGCCGGGCGGGCTGGTCATCATTTGCGATTTGTTTGTGTCCGCCAATGAGGGCGGCAATAAAGCTAACCGCCAACAACAAACCCTGGAAAACTTTTATCGTCACGTGGAACAAAGTCCGTTTACCCTGTTACGTGATGACGACATTACCGACTATGTGGCACCCAACGTGTCGTTGATGGATGACTTTCTAAAATCCAAACTGAAACCTGCCAGTGAAAGTATTAGCAGGTATTTACAGAGTAACAGTCCGTTGCTGACAAAAATTGGCGCATTGTTGTTCCGCAAAACCTTTTCGCAACTGGATGAACGCTATTTAGCCCATACGCCTAACCAATCCCTGTTAAACGGTTCTTCCCGTTACCAGTTCATCGTCCTGCAACTGATCAAGCCGGTATGACCATAGGATTCGACGTCAGCGAAACCGTGCGCCAGGCCCTTGCCGAAGACATTGGCAGTGGCGATATCACCGCACGCCTGATCGATGAGCAACGGATATCCCGGGCATACATCATCTGCCGCCAGGCGGCAGTTATTTGTGGGGCGCCGTGGGTGGACGAAGTGTTCCGGCTACTGGATGAGCGCGTCGCATTAAGCTGGCAGGTGAAAGACGGAGATGCTGTCAACCCGGACCAGTGGGTGTGTGAACTGAAAGGGCCCGCCCGCGCCTTGCTGGCCGGGGAACGCACGGCGCTCAATTTCCTGCAAACCCTTTCCGGCACGGCAACCCGGGCGCAACGCTACGCACAGGCGGTGGCCGGCACCGGCGCCAGGGTGCTGGATACCCGCAAAACCATTCCCGGCCTGCGCCAGGCCCAGAAATACGCGGTGCGTTGCGGTGGCTGTTTCAACCACCGCATGGGATTGTACGACGGTATTTTGATCAAAGAAAACCATATTGAAGCTGCCGGTTCACTGGAAAACGCCATTGCTCAGGCACTGCGCGCTGATGGCAATTTACTCGTTGAGATTGAGGTGGAAACCCTGGAGCAGGCGGCACAGGCGCTGAATGCCGGCGCCAAACGGCTGTTACTGGATAATATGTCGATCGCCCAGCTGCGGGAAGCCGTCACCCTGACACAGGGCCGGGCACAGCTGGAAGCCTCCGGCGGCGTAACCCTGGAGAATATTCGCGAGATCGCCCACACCGGCGTGGATTTCATATCCGTGGGCGATCTCACCAAAGACCTGGAAGCTGTTGATCTGTCCATGCGATTTGAGCATTAATGCACCAATTTGTTAGGATTTTCGTAAGAATCGACTAAACTTACTACGGAAACGTCGCGGTATAGTCGATCAAAACGCGTTGTGGTAATCTACGAACCGCACGCGACGTCAAAAGTATCTCGCTTTACCCGTAGCAACACGATGCTCGCCGTCCAGCCCCTGGCGCATTCATTATAGATAACGTGGATGAGGGTTATCATATGCGTAGCATCGTGCGACAGGCCGCGTGAGATTTTCGGGGATCCTTGCACTGCAAGCAGCGCATAACGATCTAAGAATAAAAACAAGAACAGGCGAACCCGAAATAACGACAAGGAAATAGCCAGAACAACACGAGATATCCCGATAAGGCACGGGATGTTGTTTTGGTGAGTCAACATGCAGGAGCAACCCACATGATGTCTGTAGGCAGAATAGCGATTCTGGCTGTTATTCTCATTCCGATCGGTTGTTCGGATTTTTTCAGCGAATCGAAATCCAAAACCCAGCCACCTTCAGAGACGACGCAGGGTCCGCCCACGCGGGGAAAAGTCATGAATGCGATGCAGGGTGGCGGCTACACTTACATGAAACTGGAAAACAACGGCGAAACATTCTGGGTGGCATCAAGCATCATCAATGTCAAACGTAACGATATCGTCACCTGGGAAGGCGGATCGGTAATGACCGAATTTCAAAGTTATGCCCTGAACAAACAGTTTGATGAAATACGCTTTGTCACTTCGATAGAAGTCGTGCGCTGATTCGTCGTTTCGTTCACTGACATTTTCCTTTGCCCGTTACCCCAGGGGAATCCCTGCTATTGTCACCGAAAAACGGGTTGATACCGTAGCGTGTTATGGTGATCAACTATAGACCCCGCCCGCCGGTCCCGGCTACAATCCCAGTCTTGCTGACAACCGGCACCTGAAACACCAACAACTAATCACTCGACCCATTAACGGATATTTTTTACCTGCTTATGCGTACTTCCGAACTGTTATTAGCCACCGTCAAGGAAACCCCGTCCGACGCTGAAATTATCAGCCACCAACTTATGCTGCGTGCCGGCATGATCCGCAAACTGGCCGCCGGACTTTACACCTGGTTGCCCATGGGATTACGCACGCTGCAAAAAGTCGAACATATCGTCCGCGATGAAATGAACAAGGCGGGGGCCCTGGAAGTGTTAATGCCGGCGGTGCAACCGGCGGAACTGTGGCAGGAATCCAGTCGCTGGGACCAGTACGGCCCGGAGCTGCTGCGCCTGCACGACCGCCACGACCGGGAGTTCTGTTTCGGCCCCACCCACGAAGAAGTCATTACCGATTTGTTCCGCCGCGAAGTGCGCAGCTATAAACAATTACCCATTAACTTTTACCAGATACAGACCAAGTTCCGTGATGAAATCCGGCCGCGGTTTGGCGTTATGCGTGCCCGCGAATTCATCATGAAAGATGCTTATTCCTTTCATGTGGACCAGGCATCGTTGCAGCAAACCTATGAACGCATGCACCAGGCATACTGCAATATTTTTGACCGGTTACGCCTGGATTACCGCCCGGTGCTGGCGGATACCGGCAGCATCGGCGGCAGCACTTCCCATGAATTTCATGTGCTGGCGGAATCCGGCGAAGACGCCATTGCCTTTAGCAACGAAAGCGACTATGCGGCCAACGTGGAGCTGGCCGAAGCGCTCGCCCCGGACGAACAACGCGCCGCGGCCAGTGCTGAATTGAAAACCGTCGACACCCCGGGACAACATACCATTGAACAGGTCAGCCAGTTTCTTAAGGTACCGGTTGCATCAACGCTTAAAACCCTGCTGGTCAAAGCCGGCGACGAGACCGATCATGATGTGGTGGCACTGGTATTACGCGGCGATCATGTCTTAAATGCCATTAAAGCCGAAAAGCTCGGCATCGTTGCAGCGCCGCTGTGTTTCGCCACGGACGAGGAAGTGCGGGCAGCCACCGGTTCCAGCCCCGGATCCATTGGCCCGGTGGGATTGAACATTCCGGTGATCGCCGACCGCAGCGCGGCGGTGATGAGCGATTTTGTCTGCGGCGCCAATGAAGACGACAGGCATTTAACGGGCGTAAACTGGGGCCGGGATTGTCCGGAACCGGATACCGCCGACCTGCGCAACGTGATGGATGGCGATGCCAGCCCCGACGGCAATGGCACCCTGCAGATCAAACGGGGTATCGAGGTGGGCCATATTTTCCAGCTTGGTGACAAGTACAGTGCCGCGTTGAACGCGACCGTGCTGGATGAAGCCGGCAAAGCCGTGGTACCCACCATGGGTTGTTACGGCATAGGCATTACCCGGGTGGTGGCCGCCGCCATCGAACAGAACCACGATGATCGCGGCATTATCTGGAACGAAGCCATTGCCCCGTTTCATTTAGTACTGGTTCCCATCAATATGCATAAATCTCAACGATTGCGCGAAGCGGTCGATAAGTTATACCAGGAATTGCGGGACAACGGCATCGACGTCCTGCTGGATGACCGCAAGGAACGGCCCGGTGTGATGTTTGCGGACATGGAACTTATTGGTATCCCCCACCGCGTGGTGTTCAGCGAGAAAGGGCTGGATGCCGGTGAACTGGAATACAAGGGCCGCCGGGACGCCGATTCCCGGAACGTGCCGCTGAGTGACATTGTTCCGTTTCTCAAAGGTAAAATCGCGCTATAATTTTTTAGTGGCCGTCGCGGGCGGGCGATGATAGATTGATAATAGAATATAGAATTAAGTAGTTTCCAGTAATCAACAGGTTATGAGGTTTAACCATGAACGTAGTGGCGACAACCGCTGATAACCCCAGCCAGCGGTTTAATCACCCCCTGTTTTTGCCAATAGTCGTCCTGGGGCTGTCCCTTTTCTTAGCTCTCCCGGCGCTAGCCGCTAAACGCCAGCCGGTGGACGACGAGCTGCGCAACATGTTGATCAATGCGGCCAACGCCAGTGACAGTTTCCAGGACCGTTTTCACGCCCAGGTCTGGCTAAGCGATATGTCCAACCGTCTTGAACGATATATACCGGAACCTGATAAAAGAATCTATTTTCTGAAAAACGTCCACTACGAAGCCACGCGGGCGGAACTACCGCCGGAACTGGTGTTGTCCGTTATTCACGTGGAAAGCCTGTTTGACCGCTGGGCCATCTCGTCGGCGGGCGCCCAGGGATTGATGCAGGTGATGCCATTCTGGCTGAAAGAAATCGGCAAGGAAGATGACAGCCTGTTCGATATCAAAACCAACCTGCGCTTCGGCTGTACCATATTGAAGCACTATCTCGACAAGGAAAAAGGCGACCTCACCCGGGCACTGGCCCGCTACAACGGCAGCCTGGGACGCGTGAAGTATCCCAACAAGGTATTCACCCAGTTACAGAACCGCTGGTTCCGCCGCTAAATCTGCTGTTTTAACACTGTACTCATAGTAGCTGCGTATCATCATCCCGGTACGCTGGCGAACAACTGCATAAAATTTTTAGCGGTTCGTCGCCGTCATTGCGGATGTTATGCGCCGTTCCCGGGGCGATTCGAATGGTATCTCCCACTTTCACCGGGAACGTTTCCACTCCCAGCCGCATCACCCCCCGCCCCTGTGTGATATGGTAAAGCTCTTCAGTTATTTGATGTTGGTGCAGTAAAGTTTCGCTGCCTGGCGGCACCGTCGCCTCAGCCAGGCTTTGTTTCAATACCGCGTGATGCTGCGGATGCATCAATTCACGAATTTCGGAACCGTCCTTGGTAATAAACGGTTCAATATCTTTGTACCGGGTTAACATTGATTCAGCCTTTGCATTCTCTATATTCGTCAATTCAATGTTAATGGACTCGATTCACGCTTGCGACAATAGCACCAGCGCATCTCGAATTTGTACGTCAGAAGGTTCAATACCATGGTTTTCCATTAACATGTGCCGGATCGTCTCAGGGTCACTCGTAGCCGCTTGCAGTCCACTAATCAACACCGCCAGATCTTCGGTAACCGCCCACGGATAAATAATCCAGCGCCATTGTTTCACCACCGCCGCATAATAATCGGGAACAAATGTCGACACGGTTTTGTGGTGTAACACAGCAGTTTTAATCTGCCCTGGATCACCGCGGGAATGTATATGCTCAACGGCGACATGAAAAGTATCACCGGAATCACTAACATCATCGACCAGCAAAACGCGTTGGTTCTCCACTTCGGCAACCAGCGGATAACGAATAAAAGCCTCTTCGGATTTGTGCGTACCGTGATAGTGCTCGATTTTAAACGTGGCTAAATTCATAATACCGAGTAAATCGGAAAGAATTCGTGCCGGCATATAACCGCCCCGCCCGATCGCAATGATGATATCAACAGCTTCTCCGGCGTCCTTTAACTGACCCGCCAGCGATCGCGCCAGTTCATTGAACTGTTCCCAGCCGATCAATTCGCACGGCGTCGTCGCCTTCGAATCCCTATCACGTTGATTCATGGAAGCTTCCGGTTATTCCCTGATAACGCAACAACGTTGCGTTCTCGCAATAATGACAAGTTATTAGAACATATCAACCACTGGAAATTAAGGGATTATCGGCAGGACAACAACAAACATAGCCGCGGACGATACCGCCGGCAAAACGGGATGTGTATTAAAACAGAATCAACAGAGAGCGAGGGAATAAGATAAACCAGGCGTGATACAGGGAACTGACCGACACCCGCCAGGGAGTATAATCATCCTTAACAATAGGCGAGGGATTTTTCTTCAAACAGTTCTGCCAGTTCCTTGTCCTTTTTTACCGGATCACCGAGCCAGTCGATCAGGGGTTGCAACTCCATCCGTTCGTTGAGCGTTTTTTCAAAATCCATTTCGGAAATACCCATACCCAGCCCCATGGCTTCTACGAAGTTATCGGTGTCGGTTATCGTACCGATAAAAGGAATGTTCAGCGACGTCAAAAACTTCTTCAGCGGCTCGTACAGGGGCTGCTGGCTTCTGACACGATTGGCCATCACTACTAACTCGGTTTTGTGCATTCGGATCTTGCCAATCAAAAACAGGTCCTTGATAAAATCCGATGTCGCGTGAATGTCCACCGGCGATGGCGCGACGGGAATGA
The DNA here is from genome assembly GCA_050117455.1 of Gammaproteobacteria bacterium. Classification (GTDB taxonomy): domain Bacteria; phylum Pseudomonadota; class Gammaproteobacteria; order SZUA-152; family SZUA-152; genus JAKEGK01. Next base: position 12,760 of record JASFMT010000046.1, read on the forward strand.
CAATGCTGTCGGCTTTTTGTACCAGTTCCTGCATGAGAATACCGTCAATGCCGGCAGGGGCATCGATGATGAGTTTATCCGTATCCCGGGGTATCACCATTTGCCAGCTGCGGATCACGTTGCCGGTGCGGCGCGCGGCATTGGCGCCGTGGATGGCGTTTAAATGGTGCGGGCGCAGCTTCAGCCATTGCATGCTGGAGCCTTGCGGATCGTAATCCATAAGGGCTGTTTTCTCTCCGTTATAGGCGTAGTAGCTGGCCAGGTTGGTCGCCAGGGTGGTTTTACCGCAGCCGCCTTTGGAATTGATCACTAGTATTTTTTTCATAACGTTACCACTGGTTCGCGAGTAAGTTTCGGAGGCAGATTGACCCTGCGGGTCAAAACCGTCCGCTGACTGAATCTCCTCAGTCCTTACCATTAATTATGGGATAACACGGTGAAAATATTTGTGATGGGATTGGCAGTTACCAACATGGCGACCGGGGTATTTTTGTGATCAACGTCCGGTTTTTCGTTGCCGTGGCGATATGGGCCAGCAGTGTTGAGTTATGAAGATAAAGGATTACCCGGTAGTCACAGTCGATTGCGCGGCGGACCCGAAACATGGTGCGCCCAATACATGACATGAACAGACCCGATTACGCGACCTGTTCCAGAACGTCGGTGAGTTTCTGTTCCGCGGTTTCCGCTGTCAATGGTTTGTGGATATAACCCAGCGCCCCTTTATTCATGCACTTGTCCAGGATGTGCTGGTCGGCGATGGACGTCAGCATGACCACCATGGCGGATTCATCACCTTGCCTGATGGCCTTCAGGGCCTGGTAACCGTCCTGTATCGGCATCACCAGATCCATGAACACCAGATCAACGTCATTGGACTGATACTTACTCACGGCCTCGGCACCATTTTCCGCTTCAATAAAATCGGAATATCCTAATGCCTTTAGAAACATCATGATGGATTTGCGCATAACGCGCATATCATCAACGACCATAATCGTGGCACTTTTATCCAGCATAATATTACTCCACTGATTTATGAAGAAGATAACTGAAAGAAAAATTCCCAAGATCGGGAATATCTATAGGTACCGTAAGAATTTCCTTAACGCCCTCTAACAGCACCTCCATATCATTCTCAGTATGAACAAAGATGGGCGGTGTAAATTTGATTCTCAGATCCGACTGCGACAATGAACGCGTGGCCAGGCCGATAATGGTGTTAGCAAACTCAGTCACCGCTTCACTAATGTCTTCGTCCATTTTCGTCGCGGAGGATTCCACTCCCAGCATGCCGGCCAGAACACGCTTGCCGATTTTGAGCGCCACATCGTCGGAATAATGCATCAATATCTTGCCTTCGATGCTGCCATAGGTTTTGGCAACCACGGCAACGGCAAAACCCTGAAAGGAAAATTCGTCCAGGCTTTCCAATGTGGCTTTACCGACCTTCCCTTCCACGCCGGCCATGGACTGCAACGCGCTGACCGTTTCATTCATAAAGGGCTTAAGTATTTTGGTATGTATTTGATAGAGTTCCATTGTGGCGCCGGTTTCCTATTCAACGTTTTCAACAAAATGTGACCTGCCAGTGACTATTAATTTCGGTCTCTTTGTGTGAAAACTTTATAGAGAAGACGACTTTATTGCGGCAGCACTAAATTAGAACACGATGTAATCCAGACAAGGCTCCAGCGGTTA
>JASFMT010000047.1:0-14267 GCA_050117455.1 Gammaproteobacteria bacterium
TCCCGATAGAGCTGAATAAAGGCACAACTGTACTCGATCACTTCTTCTTCCGTTGCGACTTTACACAATAAGTCGGTGGCCCTGACTTTAACCCCACCGTTGCCGCCCACATGCAATTCATAGCCTGAGTCGATACACACGACACCGAAGTCTTTAATAGTTGCTTCGGCGCAATTGCGCGGGCACCCGGATACCGCCATCTTGAATTTGTGGGGCATCCAGGATCCCCAGGTGACTTCTTCCAGACGAACACCCAGGCGGGTGGAATCTTGTGTCCCAAAACGGCACCATTCCTGTCCGACGCAGGTCTTAACGGTACGCAATGCTTTACCGTAAGCATGACCGGAAACGAATCCCGCCTTACTCAAATCAGACCACATGGGTACCAGTTGTTCCTTTTTGACACCCAGCAAATCGATACGTTGTCCACCGGTGACCTTGACCGTAGGCACTTCATATTTTTCCGCCACTTCCGCGATAGCCCGCAGTTCTGCCGGTGTTGTCGTACCACCCCACATGCGCGGTATCACGGAGTACGTGCCATCTTTTTGAATATTGGCATGCGCCCGTTCGTTAATAAACCGTGACTGCGGATCATCCTGCGCTTCACCGGGCCAGTAGGCGATTAAGTAATAGTTCAGGGCCGGCCGGCATTTGGCACAACCATCGTCTGTCTTCCATTCCAGATAATCCATCGCCTGGCGAATGGTCACCAGTTTCTGATCCCGGATGGCGTGCTGTACTTCTTCATGGGTGAAGTCAGTACAGGGACAAAGCGGCTTAACTTTCGACGCCTCGGAATAATCGCCGCCCAGCGTCGACGCCAGTATCTGCTCCACTAATCCGGTGCACGAACCACAGGAACTGGATGCTTTCGTATGGGCGCGCACATCATCCACGGTAAATAGTCCTTTTTTGGTAATGGCGGTAACGATTTCTCCCTTGCACACACCGTTACAGCCACAAACTTCCATATCATCGCTCATCGCCGCGGCCGCATTTGAACCGCCATGACCGGAATCACCCAGGTGGGACTGACCAAACATCAAGTGATCGCGAATATCGCTGATATCCGTGTTGTCGCGTAGTAGCTGGAAATACCAGGCACCGTCGATGGTATCCCCGTACATGACCGCGCCGGCAATCCGGTTGTCCTTTATAACAAGCTTTTTGTAAACGCCACGGGCGGCGTCCTTCATAATGATATTTTCAGTGGTTTCATCGCCGGTAAAATCACCGGCTGAAAACAGATCGATGCCGGTGACTTTTAACTTGGTGGACGTCACCGAACCGAGATACCGGGAATAGCCCAGTTGCGCCAGGTGATTGGCGCACACCTTGGCCTGCTCAAACAAAGGCGCCACCAGGCCATAGGCCTGTCCGCGATGTTGCACACACTCACCCACGGCATAAACGCGCGGATCATAGGTCAACATCGTATCGTCCACCACGATGCCTCTTTCACAGTGAATCCCGGCTTTGCTGGCCAGCTCAATATTGGGCCGAATACCCACCGCCATGACCACAAGATCAGCGGGAATTTCGCTGCCATCCTTAAACTTGACACCCTTGACATGCCCGTCACCCAGGATCGCCTCGGTCTGTGCTTCCATCAAAAAGTGCAGACCCCGCTCTTCAAGGGACTTCTGCAACATGCGGCCTGCTTCGGTGTCCAGTTGCCGTTCCATTAACGTGTCCTGTAAATGGACAACAGTGACTCGCATACCCTGCAACATCAGGCCATTGGCCGCTTCCAATCCCAATAAACCACCGCCGATAACCACCGCCGACTTAAATTTTTGAGCAGCGTCCATCATCATTTCGACATCTTTAATGTCACGGAAACTAATCACCCCCGGAAGGTCATGACCGGGCACGGGAATAATAAAAGGATTGGATCCAGTGGCTAGAATGAGCCGATCGTAGGTCACGGTTGTGCCGTCCGAGGCAAATACCTTTCGGCCACGGCGGTCGATATCAACGACGGTTTTGCCTTTCAGCAGGGTAATGTCATTGTCGGTATACCACTGTTCGTCGTTTAACATGATGTCATCAACGGTTTTCTCACCGGCGAGCACCGGCGACAACAGAATACGATTGTAGTTACCGTACGGTTCCGCACCGAATACCGTAATGTCATACATATCCGGCGCGATTTTCAATAATTCTTCCAATGCACGCATACCGGCCATTCCATTACCGATAAGCACCAGTTTTGGCTTTTTAGAATATTCTTTAACAACTTCTTCTTTTTGCATCACAACTCCTCGCGCTACTGCAACACGATTGGTTAATCACTACGTTTCTGTAACTACCTAACCCCCTGACTACAATTGCCAATGGCAATATATATGCCAGCGGCTTTTTGTGGAATAATCCATTTTTATTCAATAAGATACAATTCATATGCAACTTTTTGGTATTTCTCAAACCGCAAATCTGCCCTGTCCTGGTGCATTCCCGCACCATCAACGCGCGCTATGGATCCCATTGATAAAAACGCTAGTTGAATGATTAAGTCGCTGTTGAAATTTAAAATCCGATTAACAAGCCTGAAACCGCTGCCACCACGATTGGATTTCCTGTACCGACAGTTACAGCCAAATGGCGCTACGGCACTTCCCGTCAGGATTTGCCGTGATCGGCATTGTGAATGCTATCCGCATATTGCGGCTGAATGGTTTCCGGCGCCAGACCGGACTGGCCGAAACTATATATAGTGGTCTAAGTAGTTTGGTGGGGTTGCTGCTTTTTTGTTCGCACCAGTGACGGGGCTGTGTTTGTGTTGTCACCATTGGTTAAACGGCGTTTAATGAAAAAGCTCACCGCAGTAGCCGTTGTTTATGGCAATGTTGGTACGGCTAGTGTTCTCACGATATCGCTATTTTTTCGCCGCGGCTATTGTTTATGATGATTGCTATCTCCGCTGCCGGAACAACAGCCGCAGTTTACCGGTGGCAGCTGTACCGCGCGGTAGCAACACACCCGCGATAATTCATGTAATGGTTTCATTTTTTCGTTTACTATAACACTATGACATCCAAGCTAAGCGTAACCGTATCCCAACACAGTCATAGCGGAACCAAAGAAGAAAACCAGGACAGCTGCGGTATACGGATTCCTGAAGAACCGGCGCTCACCACTAAAGGTATCGTCGCGGTAATTGCCGACGGTGTCAGCAGCTCATCGGGCGGAAGAGAAGCCAGTGAGACCTGTGTCCAGGGATTTCTTAATGATTACTTCAGTACCCCGGACGCCTGGTCAGTTAAAACCGCCAGTGAAAAAATCATTGGCGCCCTTAACCGCTGGTTGCACGGCCGTGGCCAATCCTACTACGGATACACTCACGGTATGTTATCAGCGCTCAGCATACTGATTATCAAATCCACTACCGCACATATTTTCCATGCCGGAAACACCCGCATTTACCATCATCGCAATGGTGACATGGAATGCCTCACCCGTGACCACCAGACCTGGTCCGATAGCGGACAGGCGTTTCTCACCCGTGCCGTGGGAGCCGATGTCAACATCGAGATTGATTATCGGAGTATCGCCCTTGAGCCGGGAGATTCTTTCCTGCTGACAACCGACGGTGTATACAACCATATCAGCCACCAGGATTTAACCACTTTAATTGACGTCACCTGCACCGCTGACGAAGAACCCGCCCGTTACATTGTTGAAAAAGCCCTGGAGCAGGACAGCACCGATAACCTCACCTGCCAGATTATCAAAATAGAGCAACTGGACGCTAAAGACGAAGCGGAATATTACCAACAACTCACTGAGTTACCTTTTCCGCCGTCCCTGGAAAACGACACGCTGCTGGACGGCTATCGTATCCTGAAAAAACTGCATGCCGGCAGACGCACCCAAATCTATCTGGCACTGGATAAACAATCCAACCAGAATGTTATTGTCAAAGCGCCATCGGCAAACTACGAAGATGACCCGCAATATATCAATCAGTTTATTTATCAGGAATGGGCGGGTAAACGCATCAGCAACAAACATGTTATTAAAGTTGTGAACCCAAACCGGCGTAAACGTTTTCTGTATTACGTGACGGAATACGTTGACGGAATTACCCTGCGACACTGGATGTCAGAACATCCGCAACCTGATATTAATGACGTACGTCAAATTGCCAGGCAAATTGCCGCCGGGTTGCGCGCGTTCCATCGGCTGGAAATGGTCCACCAGGACTTAAAACCGGAAAACATTATGCTCGACGCCAGGGGTATCATTAAAATCATTGACTTCGGGTCCACCAAAATCGCCGGTATTGCCGAATTCACCACCCCCATTGAACGCGTCTCGCGACTGGCAACGCAGCACTATAGCGCACCGGAATATTTGCTGAATAAGCGGGGCAATAACCGTTCCGACATATATTCCCTGGGAGTCATGGTTTACGAATTGCTGACGGGTAAATTGCCTTACGGTCCCGCCATGGAAAAAGAGTTAATTAAAAAAGATTTCGGCAAGCTGGAGTATCAACCGGTTTACCACCATAACCCTATGATCCCCGTCTGGATGGATAAAGCCATCGAAAAAGCCGTGAAGATCGACCCACGTCAACGTTACGGCTTGCTGTCGGAATTTATCAGTGACATCAGCAGACCCAACGAAGCCTTCCTGAAAGAAACGGCTGTGCCATTAATCGAGAAAAACCCGGCGCGGTTCTGGCAGTGGTTATCGGTATTACTGGTGTTGCTAAATCTATTTTTAGTGTACCTGCTGTTGAACCGCTAAGGTTAACCCGCGCGAGGCCATTACCGAGAAACCACTCACTACGTAGCAATTAGCCATTGAAAAGGTCAAAACTGATCGGCATGCTGCAGCAAATCCTGTTTCGTTACAATAAATACGCCGTGGCCTCCGCGTTCGAATTCCGGCCAGACGAAAGGCACTTCGGGGTACTGCTCCAGCAACGCAACGTAACTGTTACCCACTTCCGCTACCAGAATACCCTGCTCACTGAGATAGTTCGCCGCCTGCTTTAACAGCTGTTTCACGATATCAAGCCCATCGGCGCCTGCTGCCAGCGCTGTTTGCGGCTCGTGGCGAAATTCATCTGTCAGCGCCGCCATATCCTGCGCATCCACATAAGGCGGGTTGCTCACAATAATATCGAACGGTTGTTGAGCTGCAACATTTTCAAACAGGTTCGACTCCACCAGCGCTACCTGCGACTGCATATCATGTTTTTCCACGTTAATGGCCGCCACATCCAGCGCATCAAGGTTATTATCCGTTGCTATCACGGATGCCCCGGGAAACGCGGCGGCACAGGCGATAGCGATGCAGCCGCTGCCGGTACCGATATCCAATATCGACTGTACGTTAGCAGCATCCACCCAGGGTTCAAAACCCTGCTCTATCAGCTCCGCGATGGGAGACCGGGGCACCAGCACCCGCTCGTCAACATAAAACGGTAACCCGGCAAACCAAGCCTCCTGTATAAGATAAGGCGCCGGTTTACGGGAACTTAGCCGGTCCATGAGCAGTTCCACCACACGCCGGCGCTCATTTTTCGTGAGGCGCGAATGGATCATGTAAGGTGGAATATCATGGGGAAGATGCAGCGCATGGCGCGCCAGTAAAAACGCCTCGTCCATGGCATTATCGGTGCCGTGGCCATAATGAAGTTCCGCTTCACCAAAGGCGCTGGCGCCCCAGCGCACCAGGTCACCCAGGGTCTGCAGTTCTTCAATCGCATCATTGGCATGAATCATCGATGTCGTCCCTTCGGCACAAAGTGGCCATTATATACTGAATTCATCATGTAAACGGCGCATATCACAGTAAATCACCAGCATCTAACAACGCAACGGCATGATTGTCAAAACCGGCGAGGAATTCAGCAAATTTACCGCGTACCCGTCAGATCGGACGCCCTTTACATTCACGCTTTATTACCTTAGATTGACGGGCTCAATACGGCCCCGACAGGGGAAATCCTGGTGAAACCGCTCGACAAAACCGAGGACATGTAACGCACTTATGGCTCAATATATTTACACCATGAACGGGGTGGGCAAAGTCGTCCCCCCCAAACGCGAAATTCTCAGCGATATCTCGTTATCATTTTTTCCGGGGGCGAAAATCGGCGTTCTCGGGCTCAACGGGTCCGGCAAATCCAGCCTGTTGCGCATTATGGCCGGTATTGACAAAGAAATTAACGGCGAAGCCCGCCCGCAGCCCGGCATTAAGATCGGATATCTTTCGCAGGAACCGGAGCTGGATGATGGCAAGGATGTGCGGGGTAACGTGGAAGACGGCATCAGTGAAACCAAACAACTGGTAGATCGTTTTAACGAAATCAGCATGAAATTCGCTGAGCCCATGAGCGATGATGAAATGAACAACCTGTTGGAAGAACAGGGCAAGTTACAGGATGCCATCGATGCCGCCAATGGCTGGGAACTGGAGCGCACCCTGGATATCGCCGCCGATGCCTTGCGCCTGCCGCCGTGGGATGCCGATGTCAGCAAATTATCCGGCGGTGAGCGGCGCCGGGTGGCATTGTGCAAGCTGCTGTTGTCCAAACCCGATATGTTGCTGCTGGACGAACCTACCAACCACCTGGATGCTGAATCGGTGGCGTGGCTGGAACATTTTCTTCACGAGTATCCGGGTACCGTGGTGGCCGTCACTCATGACCGTTACTTTCTCGATAACGTGGCCGGCTGGATACTGGAACTGGATCGCGGCCATGGCATTCCCTGGGAAGGCAACTATTCATCCTGGCTGGAACAAAAGGAAAAGCGCCTGGAGCAGGAAGAAAAACAGGAAAACGCCCGCATTAAAGCCATGAAATCGGAACTGGAATGGGTACGTTCAAACCCCAAGGGACGCCACGCAAAGAGCAAGGCAAGGCTGGCGCGTTTTGACGAGCTGACCAAGCAGGATTATGAAAAGCGCAACCAGACCAATGAACTGTTTATTCCCCCCGGTCCACGCCTGGGCGACCTGGTGATCGAAGCCAATCATCTCAAAAAAGGTTTTAATGAGCGCTTACTGGTGGAGGATCTTTCATTTAACCTGCCCAAGGGCGGCATCGTCGGCGTTATCGGTCCTAACGGCGCGGGTAAAACAACAATGTTCCGCATGTTGACCGGACAGGAACAACCGGATAGCGGCGAACTGCGCATTGGTGACACCGTTAAGATCGCCTACGTTGACCAGACACGCGACGCGCTGGATGACGGTAAAACGGTGTGGGAGGAAATTTCCGGCGGGCATGACATCATGGTGGTAGGCACCATGGAAATCAACTCCCGCGCCTACGTCAGCCGTTTTAACTTTCGCGGCAGTGACCAGCAAAAACGGGTGGGCGACCTTTCCGGCGGCGAGCGCAATCGCGTACATCTGGCCAAGTTGCTGGCCGATGGTGGCAACCTGCTACTACTTGACGAACCAACCAATGACCTTGATGTGGAAACATTGCGCGCGCTGGAAGAAGCCTTGCTGAGCTTTCCGGGCTGCGCAGTGATTATCTCTCACGACCGCTGGTTCCTGGACCGTATCGCCACGCATATGCTGGCGTTCGAGGGCGACAGCCAGGTAACCTGGTTTGAAGGTAACTACGCCGATTATGAGCAGGACAGAAAACGGCGCCTGGGTGATGAAGTCACACAGCCCAAAAGAATTAGTTATAAAAAGTTTCAGTAACTAGCTTTTAGAAAACAGCTGACAATGCAGCATTGCTGTTTTATTGCTGCAAATATTGTTCGATTTTAGTTACCTTACTCGGCTTCTTCAAACGTCGTGGTATAACCATTGGCGTGGATGGATAAATCGGAATAACCCAGATCATCCGCCTCAATATCACCAAACGGCCCGGTCCAGTCCTCAGGCGGGGGGACATTTTCAGCAACCAGTCCATACCAGGCGTCATAGTCCATTTCATCAATATCGCCATTGAAGTACTGTATCTCAATTAAATTATCTACGTCATCCAGCGCCACGACCTCGAATAGCTGCTGGTTGAAATCCCTGTACCAGTTCCCAACCACGGGAAAATCTTGTGATGACATAAAAACTTCCTCCTAGCTTCGACTTGGTGCACAACATTGAATGTTGCTGTTCAAGTTTATTGGGACCGCTGCATGAATTAAATTGTCATTCCGGATTTTACTGATGCGGATCAATAAACCCTGACAATCACCATCAACAAACGAGTTATTTTTATATTACTGCTATTAGTTGGTACAACAATTGAAACGTTTCGCAATCTGTTAACGACAGGAAAGAAATGACTATCAATAATACAAGATAGCAGCAATCAGCAGTTTGTATCTACAGCGCCAGAGGAAAACACTATAAAACTTTTCAATCATGATTGAAGAATTTATATTAATGAAAACATTATTGTATCTATAAATATTTAGCACTAATGCAATACATTAATAAATTCTAACATTTGAATAGAGATGACCTGAGATAACAAACCCTACGCCGCACTACAGGAAGTACTTGAACTGCGTAGAGCAGGTTATTGATATTGTTTTCTATCCTGGCAGGGTTGGCATTAATGACGAAGAATTGACAACGCGGTGAATTAATATATTAATACCCTCAAAACGTATCCAGCATATCCAGACACGCGCACTGCAAGGCATTATCACACCCCTCCGCACTAATCACTCACCAATTGGGTCGGATTAGTAATGATCAAAATTTCTATGCCGGAAAAACACCGGTCGACAAATAGCGATCACCCCGATCGCAAATAATGGCGACAATCACGGCGTTGGAAACCTCCTGCGACAGGCGCAACGCCGCCGCGACCGAGCCCCCCGACGAAATACCGGCAAAAATGCCTTCCTGCGCTGCTAATGCGCGGGTGGTATTTTCCGCCTCTTCCTGGGAAACATCGATGATGCGATCGACGCGGGAGGGATCATAAATCTTGGGCAAATAAGCCTCTGGCCAACGCCGTATACCGGGAATGCTGGCACCCTCTTCCGGCTGCACGCCGATAATCTGAATGGCGGAATTCTTTTCCTTGAAGTACTGGGAATTACCCATGATCGTGCCTGTCGTGCCCATGGCGCTGACAAAGTGAGTAATCTGACCTTCGGTATCGCGCCAGATTTCCTCGGCCGTCCCCTTGTAATGGGCCAACGGATTGTCCTTATTGGAAAACTGGTCTAATACGATCCCTTTACCCTCTGCTTCCATTTGCTTGGCCAGATCGCGGGCGCCTTCCATGCCATCATCCTTGGTCACCAGTACAATTTCTGCGCCGAAGGCTTTCATGACACCCCGCCGTTCCACGCTCATGGTTTCGGGCATGATCAATACCATGTGATATCCCTTGATCGCCGCCGCCATGGCCAGCGCAATGCCGGTATTGCCGCTGGTGGCTTCAATCAATGTATCGCCCTGGCGGATGTCACCCCGCTTTTCCGCTTCAACGATCATGCTGAGCGCAGGCCTGTCTTTTACCGATCCCGCCGGGTTATTGCCCTCCAGCTTCACGGCAATAATATTGGAAGTCTCACCAGGCAGCCGCTGCAGGCGCACCAGGGGGGTATTGCCGACAAATGCTTCGATAGTAGGTATGTTCATGATAGATAACCAATTTTACGCTGTTGTACCAACAATGTTTGCAACCTTAACCATTATTGTGAACGCCGTAAACTGTTTTCAACCACGCGTTTATTGCGTACACTGTATAGACACGCAAGTGTGAAATTTACAATATTTCAACGAGTTACAATATAAAAGTGATAAACGTTCGACACTACTCGCTGCTTTCCGACGACAACTGTAACGGGATCAGGGCATAGAGAATACCATGGCATATTCATTCGTTTTGACGAAACCACGAGCCATACCAGAGCCAATGGCCAGATAGAATTGTAACCATCCAGCATGATCAAGTGGAACCTACAACGGCGCTTTGTACTGATATCGTTGCTACCAGTGGCACTTATGGCCGCCACGTTAGTGATATTCTTTGTTCATCAACGAGTCAATACCCTTAATGAAACACTGAAAACTCATGGTGAATCACTGGCTGTCCAGTTAGCCAGCGCCAGCCGTCACGGGTTAGCCACAGATAACAAGGAGATATTAAAACCGGTTGTTAATAGCTTTCTCAAGGAAAAAGATGTCGCCGCCATATCCATCACGGATAACGATGGCGCAGTTATTTTAAGATCGTTGTCCAGACAATACCAACCCGACAAGAATAGAGAAAACGACCAAACGCCGCAATTTACTGACCATCTCATATTTATGCGGCCGATTCTCAGTGACGTTAACAAAAACAACCCCACAGGCGACAAGTTCAGTGATTATCAACTGAACTTTCCCCACGAATTCCCGGAAATCGTCGATCCGCGCCAAATCGTCGGCTGGGCCATTATCGAGTTGTCACGTAAAAGCCATCTCGACGAACGCCATGACATTATCGTTAACAGCCTGGGCGTGATGACAATTGCATTGGCCATCTGCTTTTTACTGGTCATTCGCATCAGCCGCAAAATCACCACCCCCATTGTAAAATTAACGGACGCCGCGCATGAAATTCAAAACGGCAACCTGGATATTGAAGTGGATTTGGAAGCAAAGGGGGAATTCCTGTCACTGGAACGCAGTATTAATAACATGGCAGATGCACTTCGCGAATCGCGCGAACAGCTACAGGAAAAAGTGGATCAGGCTACATCGGATCTTTTAAGCAGTATCCAGGTTGTTGAACAGCAAAATAAGGAGTTATCGGAAGCGCGGCAACAGGCTCTGCTGGCAAGCAGAGTTAAGTCCGAATTCCTGGCCAACATGAGCCACGAAATACGTACTCCGATGAACGGTGTCATTGGCTTTGTCAAGTTACTGAAGAAAACTTCGTTGTCAGGCGAACAGGCTGAATATGCCAGCACCATTGAACGTTCCGCAAATAATTTATTGTCAATAATTAACGACATTCTGGACATCTCCAAAATAGAAGCCGGTAAAGTCACTCTCAAGGGCGAAGACTACAACCTGCGGGATTGCATTGAAGAGGTGATGGCCCTGCTGGCACCACTAGCCTACGAAAAGAACCTTAACCTGGTTCCCATAATTTATAACGACGTCCCGTTGATGTTATACGGCGACGCCTCCAAGCTACGGCAGATACTCACCAACTTAATCAGCAACGCCATAAAATTTACCGAAGTAGGTGATGTAATCGTGCGGGTGATGGTGGAAGATGAATTCGACGACAATATATCCATAAAGATCATGGTAAGTGATACCGGCATCGGGATCAGCCAGAAAGATCAGCAACGGTTATTCAGCACCTTTGTCCAGCTGGATTCCTCGTCGACTCGCAAATACGGCGGGACCGGCCTGGGACTGACCATTTCCAAAAGCCTGGTGGAAATGATGAGCGGTGAAATCGGCGTAGACAGTAAAATCAATCAGGGTACGACGTTCTGGTTTACCTTTTCCCACACCAAACAGGCGTCCCAGGACAGTGCCTTCTGGACTCATATTCCGCTTTCCGGTTTCAAAGTTCTGCTGTATGACGCAAACCAGGCCGCGCGACTGGCGGTGCAGCACCTGATGGAACACTGGGGTATTGATGTAGTAACGTTATACACTATCTCCGATGTTCATAATCACCTGGAGATCGTCGAAAAAAATGCCCCCTTCGACCTCATCGTGCTGGGATTGTCGCAACAGGAAACCAAACCCAACCTGCTCAACGGGCAAATTGAATCCATTCGCAAAGTCACCCGTTGCAATATCCTGGCGCTGGTTAACAGTGCTGATGCCAAAATATTTGCTAATATCCGAGAGGCCGGCATCACCGCTGCCCTGTCAAAACCCGTGAAATACAGCGAGTTTCACCAACTACTGTGTAAACTGCTGGTACCCGACACCCAGTTACTCGAGTACACGGGCACCGAATCGAAGGCTGACCAACCGGAACCGTCAGCCGGGACCTTACCCGCTACAGTCAATGAGACTATAGCCAGCGGTGACATTGATTCCAGCTTACCACTATCAGGCATTAAAGTACTCGTCGCCGAAGACCAGGAAATCAACGCGCGGTTAGTTAACATTATGCTGGCGCAAGCGGGCGCAATTGTCGTGGTTGTTAACAATGGACTACAGGCAATTGAAACGGCAAACCGCAATTCGTTTGACGTCATATTAATGGATATCCAGATGCCGGAGATGAACGGAGTCGAAGCTACTAAACACATCAGGGCTCTGGACAACAGCAACCAGCATATACCTATTTTTGCCCTGACGGCCAACATTATAAAGGAAGACAGGGATAACTATCTGGCCGCCGGTATGGATGATGTCCTTGTCAAACCCGTCGATGAAGAGCAGCTTGTAGACATCATCCTTAAAAATATACAACGGGGTCGCGATATTAGCGACATCTCGCTTACTAGAGACGGGACACGCGCCCAAAGAACAGACCGGCCATACGCCGGCGCCACGTCAACAACATCACGTAAAGCCTATATCGACGTTGATCAATATAAAAATAAACTAGCGCAATCGAAGAAAGATTTTGCCGAGGAAATGCTTGGATTACTGACAAAAGAACTACCGCATTTCCAGAAAATTATTAATGAGGCATTTAACGACGCAGCATGGAATGCCATGGGTGAACACGTCCACAAACTGCACGGTGCCACGGCCTATTGCAATGTACCGGCATTAAAAGATGCCGTGGAGTCGCTGGAAGTATCAATCAAGAAAAACCACAGTGAAACCACCATCGGCGCGAAACTGAAGGTTCTCAATATGGAAATTGACAATATTATGCAGTCTGTTTCCAGTATCCCCTGAGGCGATTCCTGCGCGAAGGGCCGGGCTGTTGATTCGTGCTGCGGCTTTATATCGTTCATACCATTGTTACGAGCAATATGACCAGTCCTCGCCCGGCGATGTGCGGTATATTATACGTCGACCAGCAAGTGCTAACGCTGCCATAAAATGAAAGACGACTCCATGGGCACCGCGGCAACGCGATGTCCCGGGACGATGCGAGGGACATAACGTTCGGGCGGGCGATCCCTGGCCACTTTAGCCTGGTAAATATAACCGTTCACTGCCCCCGTAATATCCCCTGCCACGGTCATCGCCTGGCATACGCCACCCAGTCCCGTCTCGACTTCCGCGTAAAGTTCCACCCGCACATCATCCGCGGTCAAATCACCCAGATATACCTGTACCCTGAATACCCAATACTCGCCGTTTTCCGTCGCCTCGATATCGCCAAAATGTAATGTTGACCAGTGCTGGCGCACCCTTTCATGCCAGTCGTGTAATTCTCTTCCTATACGGCCATTATCAGCCGCTCGGTACTGATAAGCCGTGGTGAGAGGAAGGTATAGTTCCTCCACGTACTCCCGCACCATACGGTTGCTACTAAAGCGTGGCGCAAGACGCGCCATGCTGGTGCGAATACGGGCCACCCATTCTCGCGGGATGCCTCGCGAATCGCGATGGTAAAACATGGGAACGATTTCTTCTTCCAGTATGCGGTACAGGGAGTCAGCCTCCCGCGCATCCCATTGCGAATCATCATGTTCCCTGCCATCACCCAACGCCCAGCCAACGTCCGCACTGAACGCTTCTGCCCACCAGCCATCCAGTTCTGAAAGATTGAGACCGCCATTGACCAGTGCTTTCATGCCACTGGTGCCGCAAGCCTCCCAGGGACGACGCGGTGTATTGATCCACAGATCCACACCGTGTACCAGCTCCTGTGCCAGGCCAATATCATAGTCTTCGAGAAATACCGCGCGGTGGCGCACTTGTGGGTGAGTAACAAACTCCACCCATTCCTTAATCAAGGCCCTGCCCTGTTCATCATCAGGGTGAGCTTTGCCGGCAATGACCAGTTGTACCGGGTGCTCCGCATGGTTCAGCAACCTGATCAACCTTTCCCGATCATGCAGCAAGAGGTTGGGCCGTTTGTACTCGGCGAAACGCCGGGCAAATCCAATGATCAACACGTTGGGATCGAGCACCTGTTCCGCGGCTGCGACGACAGGCGGTTCAGCGCCGCGCTGCGCCAATTGACGCGCAAGGCGCCGCCGCGTATGACCAATAAGATCCAGACGTTCCCTGGCGCAAAAGGACCAAAGATGTTCATCGGATAAGTCTTCAATGGCATTTTGCAGGGATTCAGTCGTGCCGCGCCAGCGATCAGAACCACAGGCGCGCGTCCATAAATCGTCGGCCCATGTGGAATCCCATGACGGCACGTGCACGCCATTGGTCACATGGCCTACTGG
>JASFMT010000048.1:0-14056 GCA_050117455.1 Gammaproteobacteria bacterium
ACCCCCGTCTTTGGCCGGATTCAGCCTCTGCTCCGCCGATTGCACGATGTCCGTTAGTTGTTGTTCTACATGCGTCGACGTGTTGTCCATCCAGACCCGAAACCCGAAGTACACCAGCAGCAGCACTGCTGCAGCGGTACTGGCAACCACCCAGAATGGCACATAGTCGGTCAGTTTGTTGCGGCTGGCGACACGGCTTTGCCAGGTGGGCGACAATTCCCGTTCGAACTCACCACGGCAACTGCGGATGGTCTGGAACAAATCATGGCGCATGTTTTCCAGGTGATCGCGGCCGTTTTGCAGCACGTCGTATTTTCCGCGAAAGCCCAGGCTCAGGCACAGATACAGCAGTTCGAGCATGTGCAGGTTTTCCGCCGGCATTTCCTTCATGCGCTCCAGGATCACAAAAAACTTTTCACCACCGCCGGTTTCATTGTGAAAACTGTTCAGCAGCGACCGCTGGATCCAGATACTTTCACTGCCCCACGGTGTTTTTAACACCGCTTCGTCCAGCGCCGCGCATAATACGTAGCGCGCCGCCAGTACAATTTCCGGCCGCTCGCCATCCTGTTTGGCACGGGCCTCAAATGCCTTGATCTCGTTGCTCACGCGCAGAAACAGT
The DNA here is from genome assembly GCA_050117455.1 of Gammaproteobacteria bacterium. Classification (GTDB taxonomy): domain Bacteria; phylum Pseudomonadota; class Gammaproteobacteria; order SZUA-152; family SZUA-152; genus JAKEGK01. The sequence continues at coordinate 623 of JASFMT010000048.1, forward strand.
CCTTCCACATCATTGTGTGAAAACGTGGTGCGCAGTTTCACCAGCAAGGCCAATAACGTGGACGCAGCGTTCACTAACGGATTGAGACCCCGGTAAGTCTCAATGTGGCCGGCCGCGGTCGAAACTTTGGATTGGTAATCCTGGTAAAGTGGACCTCTACCCTGCGCTGGCCGCTGGGTGTAATCCTGTGGTCCTGGCGAGGGAACACCACTGCGTTTACCCGGTGTCGGACGCATGACGGTACGATCCGGACCGGGTTCGGGAATACCACGCAGGATGGTTTTGTCGGTGTCCGGGTTATCGAATTCGTTCATAGTGGTTGTCCCTGAAGGTTATTGTTCCCTGATCGCCCAGAATTCCAGTTCCAGATTGGGAAACTCGCCACCCACGTGCATGGCAAATCCGCCGGACTGTTGCAGCTCCCGCCAGAATTCGTTGTTGCGATCCAGTTCAAAGTAAACAAAACCCGAATGATAAGGAATCTGTCGCGGCGCCACCGGCAACGGCGCCAATTGAATACCGGACATACTGACATTGACCAACTGCCGAATCCGTTCCACCGGACCAATCGTTGTTTGTGCCGGAAACCGCGCCCGCACTACATCACTTGGCACGTCCGCTTTCACCGCCAATACAAACTGTGCACTGTCGATCATGGTCCGATCAGTAATTTGCGCGACGCGGATGCCGTACTTGCGCAGTTTTAACGGCAACGAAATGGCGCTTTGTTCGAACACCATGCTCAGGCTTTGCCGCAACCCGATCATCACCGGCCCGAAACTGGCCTGTAATTCATCATGCACGTAGTTGGGCATCACCGGTGGGCGCTTGGTGGACGACGTAAAGGTGGAAAACTCACCCAGGATTTGCACCAGCTGATTAAACAACTGTTGGGGATGAATGCCCTGTTGCAGACTGAACTGCTGGACCAGCGGCTCGCAGCGGTTAACCAGCTGCAGCATCATGTAATCGGCCACTTGTGCTGTACCCGCCCGTTGTGAGTCCACCATGCGGCCGGCAATGGCTTCACCGCGCTGGTGGAGCAATCCCGCCAGCTCGTTCACAAAGCCGCTTAACACTTTCGAGGCCTTGAAGGATACACAAGGGGGAATATAGTCATTATCCAGGATAATATTCTTGTCTTCGCGTGCTTCAATAATACGCACCATGCCGACACAGGCGTAGCCGCTTAAATCATCTGTTTCCAGCAGCAAACGCAATCGCAATTTGCCGATGAGAATCTTTTCCGTGTCGCCGGTTTCGGAACTGGAATCCCGGCATTCATGATCCAGCGCTTCGTAACGCACCAGTCCCTGACCACCACTGGATACCAGTACATCACGCGAACCCGGTCGTCTTACCGGTAAACAAAGATAAACAATAGAATCGCGGGTGTTTTCCGGCACTTCCATGACCGGCGGCGGATCATCGCTTTCCGGAATATTAAACGGGGTGCCGTCCGGGAAAATACCCCTGGCATTTAATAAAGAGATTTTGCCGATTTTCAACAACTGGGGATCAACGGTGTAATCCAGCAATCCCCACGGGGACGGCGCCAAAGCATTACACCGGCTGTCAATATACCGTTCCAGGTAACGTTCCTGTTGCTGAAAATGCTGCGGACTGAGAAACATGCCCTCAGACCAGACTACTTTGTTGTCTATCGCCATCGCGTTATCTCGTTTTAATTATAAAACACGTTGCTGCTGCCGGGTTCATTATTCCTCCCAGTACTGGGGACGTATCAAGCTCATGGAATGATATGAAACACGAACTTCCTGCATTGTGGTGAGGAATTCATCCACGGGTATGGTTACCCGAAAGTCCGCGTCCTTGTACTGCACAAACTCGGCAAACAGGCCAACGTAGCTTGTACCCTTTTTTAATTTAAACTTGTCCAGCCGTTCGGTGCCCGGCAATAGCGGTTTTAAGGTATGTTTTTTTATATAGTCATCACCGAGAATCTGTTTGTCTTCGAAATAAAGATCACGAAACCGCGCCTGTTCAAACTTTTCCTTATCCGCCAACTCATAAATTCGCACCACCAGCGGCGATGGCTGGTTGTTGTTGCTGTCATCGGGATTGGTATCCGATTCCACGGCAAAATGCATTTCCACTTCCGTGTCCCAATCCAGCATTTTTCCTACCGGCTGCGCCACATATTCCTTGAAGGTGTTCTGGCACGCTGTCAGCAGCACGACAAAGAGCAACGAAACACCGCACAGGACCAGGCGGTAAACCAACGAATACTGGCGATCAGTTATATGGTGTGATGACACGACTCCCCTTCCCTCAAACTTGTCATTATGATGCTTTAGCGCATCGCTTTTAAATTTCGGTATACGATGCTTATGTCCCCTGAAATTATTTGTGTAGCTGTTGAGTATCTCACCCCTTGCGCTTAGTCACCATTTTGTTCCTGTTTGCGCGCCATGGACAATTCCATTAACTGCGACTCGTAGGCTTTTACAAATTCTTCCCCAAACAAATACTGAAATGAATTATCGAGATCCTGCACCTGGTCGTTAAAAAATTTATTATAAGCTTCCCAGTAACGCACTTTTTTTCCGCCGGAAAAAATGCCACTACCCGCTTGCGCATCAAACTGCCGTGACAGTTCAGCGGGATCAAATTTGTTTAATAATGATTTAAATGCCGCGCGCATACCCGCCAGAACGGCCACCTGATGGTCAAGTATGGTTTCAAAACTTTCATTCACTGATGCAATGGGCGGCAAATAACCCTTACTTTGACGGACAAACAGGTGTTGCAGCGCGTCATCTACATCCACGGAAAACTTGATGGGATTGTTATCTTTGGGTTGGACCGTGGTAACGCCCATGCGCAATTCATTTTTAATGGTGCTCCTGGCACGCAACACTTTTAGCAGCCCTTCGACGCTATGGCGTACAAACTGTCCCACCACCTGATTGAGTTCAGCCAGCTGTTGCGGTGTAAAAGAATCTTTGTCCAGTCCCATGGCAGCCAGGAGGTCGTTATCCACCATCGCCGCTTGCGCATGAATGTCAGTTGCTGGCCGCGACGCGGTGGCCTGCTGTTTCACCGGCCGCTGCGGCGATGTGCCTGTCCCTTTTCCCTGCCGTTGCGCCCGTTGGCTCGCGCCGTTGCCCTGCCCCTTGCTGACAGCAGGGCCACGTTGCGCCGAACGAGCCCTACGGGCCACCACCGCCGCACCGGCGTCGGACTGTTTCTGAAAACCATACTCGGTGCGGTCCCAGTCTTCCGGTATTTTTTCATTCACCGCAATTTTCGGCGGCGTAAATGCCTGTTCGCCGAATGGCGCATGATCGCCCTGGTTCCCCGCTAAAGGGTCGGGCGAATCATCGAGCGGCATTTCCGGGTTGTTTTGCCGGCTCAACTGGTCAAACGCCTTGAGTGGATCGAGGATATTTTCCTGGCCGGGAATCACGGATTCAGAGTGTGGCGTGATCCTGATGGGTTCGCGTAGTGATGAATTTGATGACAGTGGAAGATCCTGAGCAAAGTCATCATTGCCTCCAATGTCGTTACGTGGTGGCGGTACATGGGATTCGTCGTCGGCAAATGGTCCGTTAACGCCCGGTATCATATTGTCGCCTGCCGGACTTTGTGGCGGTGCATTGTTATTAAACGCCACGGAAAATTGGTAATCCCCAACAATGATATTCATTCCTTCATCCAACGCGACACGTTCCCCTTTGCCAATGGGTTCACTACCGTCATTAAGATATGTGCCATTGGTGCTGCAATCGGTAAGATAATAAACGCCGTCCTCAAATTCGATACTGCAATGTCGTGACGAAATAAACCGCTCCGGATCCTTTAACGGCCATACATTGGTATCGGAACGGCCAATATCGCCCCCCTCTTCCCCGAACACGTGTTGGGTACGATCCAGCGATATCCCTTCCGGTGACTTTTCGATGGTTAGGATCAGATTCATTGTTTGTGAATTAATCAAACGAAATTAGACAACCAACTCATGTGCTGCTGAGCTGTAAAATATATCGTATTTAACACATGCGGTTCTACCGTATGCAGACACAAGTTTGAGTGTTTTTTATGCTGCCCCATGATGACATATTTCGTTAGCTCGTGAACATCAATAATTCATATCCGTTAATTTGCACATCTGCCACGAACAGAATTGCCAGTGCAACGAAACCACAATAGGGTTAACCCTATATTAATGAACGACGGTAATAAGCTGCTTTAAATTTTAAAGTTTGGGACCAAGCAGTTATGACTTTTATTAGAATCAGTTTAAATCACAAAGCGTTTCTTCATCGTGGTAAGTAATCAGTGTTGATTACTTCACCACCAGTTCGCGCCAATCTATTGATTAATTTTTAACACAACGCGTATAATTTAACCAATCCTGCGTCTCTATTACCGTCACATGACAGGCACTTAAGTACCAAGTGTGACTATTCACGTTCAGCAAAAAATGACTTGTGATGTGCCTAATATTTGTGCATATTACGCATTAGAAGTGTTAACGATTGATTGATTACAGTAATTTTGGCTCTGTAAGTTGTTGTCAGCCAGTAGAGCATGTATATTTTATTAACGATCATATCGTTAATCAGGTATTAACGAGACCGAGATAGATAATAGTTTAAGTAGAATCTCGCGTTTAACGGGGAGCAAGCGATTAAATAGAGAGGGGTTGCCCGTCGCAATCATGCCGATAGCTGCCTACGAGAGAATCGCGCTACCACCAACCGTACGCAAAGCTAAACCGTCGATGTTTTACATCGCGTAATCATAAGCAGTAATAAAACAAGCAAGGCTGCCGTGGTTTCAACCACGTTAATGTATACGCCGCAAGGACCGCGGTTAAATATTAAAACAACCAGTTAATATAATCCTTGCGCTTAAGCCAGTAGATCGCTGTAGCATTAACCTAATTTAAAGTTACGTACCAGCAATACAAACGAATAGCGAGTCATGGATTTGGATAGCTTATTACAACCAATTTCTGAAGATAATCCGGCCGGCGTTGACTTGCGCGCGGATGTTTCACCCACTTCCACTTACAACGTCCTCAAAGATGCGCGTAACAGCGCGCGCGCCGCGGAACGCAAAAACGTTTTCGATTCAGCCGACAATACAGCGTTAAATCATTGGAAGACTGTGCAGGAAATGGCGCCGTCGGTTTCAGTCAATGAAACCAAGGATCTTGAAATAACTTCCTGGTATATCGAAGCACTGACACGGACCGAAGGATTTGACGGCCTGTTACGCGGCTTTCGTGTCTTGAAAGGGTTAATCACACAATACTGGGACGAGGTGTACCCTCTACCCGACGAGGAAGGCCTTGAAACCAAGGTCGCCTCCATTACCGGTCTTAACGGACTGGGAGCCGAAGGAGTACTGATCGCACCAATCCGCAATATTCCCATCACCCGCAGCGGCAACGTGGATTTTTCACTGTGGCAGTACAAGCAGGCTGTCGAAATCCAGAAAATTCCTGACGAAAGAGTCCGGGAAGAACGTACCGGTGCCGCCGGCTTTAGTATGGACGACGTCCAGCACGCCGTGAATGAAACCGTGGATGCGGATATCGTCATGTTAAAAAGCACCATCGGTGCATGCCTGGATGAATACCGGCAGATCAGCCAATTGCTGGACGATCATTGTGGTGAACATTCACCACCTACCAGCAATATCGTCAATGTTCTGGAAGACTGCCAGGCGGCGGTAAATCATTTATATAAAGACCGCAATATTGACGTCGCCAATGACACTGAAGACGATCAGCCTGATCAAGCCACCAATTCAGAAAACGGGGGTGGCAGCGGTTCAAGTACCAGCCGGGTCGGCAGTCCCATCAAATCCCGTGAAGATGCATTCCAGCAAATTCTGGAGATTTCCGCATACTTTCGCAAAACCGAACCGCACTCCCCTGTTTCCTATGTTTTGGAAAAAGCGGTCAAGTGGGGACGTATGCCTTTGGATCAGCTGATTCCGGAATTGATCGCCGACGGCGGCGCATTGGAACAATACCGAAATTTAACGGGGATAACGAGCAGCGAGGAATAAGAGTGAGAGCGTCGATGTATTTTCCTTTGCCGATTAACTCGCTTGCCTATTAATTGAGTGAAAACATAGAGGCCAACGACATGTCTGAAAGCATCCACGATAAGTTAAAAAGAGTTCGCAAACCACGCGTACATTTAACCTATGAAGTTGAATCCAACGGCGCCACAGTAGAGAAGGAGCTACCCTTTGTACTTGGCGTAATGGGCGATTATTCCGGCGACAACACGGAAGCCAAAAAAGAATTAAAAGACCGCAAGTTTGCCCAGATAGACCGAGATAACTTCAACGAGATCATGGCCAAGATTGCACCGCAATTAAACTTCAAGGTTGACAACACCCTGGAAGGCGACGGCACCGAAATGAGCGTTAACCTGTCATTTAATTCAATGGAAGACTTTGAGCCTCAAAAGGTCGTGGAACAGGTAGAACCCCTGAAAAAACTACTGGAGACACGCAATAAACTACGTGACTTGCTGACCAAGGCTGACCGGTCTGATGATTTGGAAACATTACTGGAAGACGTTTTACAGAACACGGCCTCATTAAATGCGCTATATAGTGAACTGGGCCTGGACAAAACTGAAGCAGAAGAAGGTGACAAAGAATGAGCGAGAATGAAACTTTATCCGAAAGCGCGGCACAGGAAGAAGAATCTACCAGCCTTCTAGAAGAAGCTATCAGCGCGACCAAGCAAACCAGTCGGGATGAAGCTGAGGATCTGCTCAAGGTTCTAACCAAGGAAGCCCTCGACGGTACCGTCAAATGGGATAAGAATCTCAGCGTCAGTATAAATTCTGCCATTGCGGCCATCGACAAGGCGATGTCCAGCCAGCTTGCAGCGATTATGAAAGATGAAAAATTCCAGAAGCTGGAAGGTAGCTGGCGAGGTCTGAACTACCTGGTTATGAATTCGGAAACCGGCGCGGACATGAAGATCCGTATGCTTAATATCTCCAAGCGCGAACTTTCCAGGGATCTCAGCAAAGCGGTTGAATTTGATCAAAGCCAAACCTTTAAAAAGATTTATGAATCGGAGTTTGGCATCGCCGGTGGTGAACCCTACGCAGCGCTGATTGGCGATTATGAATTCAGCAGTCACCCGGACGATATCGACACCTTGAGCAGTATGTCCAATGTCGCTGCGGCGGGATTCTGCCCCTTCGTCGCCGCCTCGGCGCCTGAAATGTTCGGTTTCGAAGATTTTACGGAATTATCCAAACCCAGGGACCTGGAAAAAATCTTTGACTCCGCGGAGTACATCAAGTGGCGCAGTTTTCGCGACAGTGAAGACTCCCGTTTCGTTTCTCTGGTAATGCCCCGGGTCTTGGCGCGTCTACCCTACGGTTCGGCCACCAAGCCCATTGAAGCATTTAATTACGAGGAAGCGGAAACAGACACCCAGGGCCGGCATACCGCCAAAGCCCATGATGAATATTGCTGGATGAACGCCGCCTATTCCATGGGCACCGTGCTAACCCGCTCTTTTTCGGAACACGGCTGGTGCACATCGATTCGTGGCGCCGAAAATGGCGGCAAAGTGGAAGGATTACCCAGCCATGTTTTCATCAGCGATGACGGGGATACCGACCAGAAATGCCCGACGGAAATTGGTATTACCGACCGACGGGAAGCGGAATTGAGCAAACTGGGTTTTCTGCCCCTGTGCCATTATAAGAATACCGACTATGCGGTGTTTTTCGGTGGCCAGACCACGCAAAAACCCAAAAAGTACGATGACCCCGACGCCACTTCCAATGCGGCTATTTCGGCGCGTTTGCCTTACATCATGGCCACATCCCGTATCGCCCACTTTTTGAAAGTGATGGCTCGCGATAAGGTCGGCTCATTCCTCGAAGCCAAGGATGCGGAAATCTGGTTAAGCAACTGGATTAACAATTATGTCAATGGTAATCCCGATGCATCGCCGGAAGCCAAAGCCAAGTTCCCGTTGGCTGAAGCGCAAATTGAAGTGAAAGAAATTCCGGGTCAACCGGGCGCATACAGCGCAATCGCCTATTTGCGGCCGTGGCTGCAAATGGAGGAATTGACGGCATCGTTGCGTTTGGTCGCCAATATTCCGAAGAGCGGCTAATTAACCGTAAACGTACTGGCCAGTGGCTATGAATAGTCACTGGCCAGTTTTCCACGCATTACCGGCCGATCCAGCAGCAGCAATTCCATTACACCCTTCCAGGAGTAGCGCAACAACCGCGAAGCAAGCTTGGGGGAATATATTAAGAACAGGCACCATCGGTTGTTAGCTTGCCGGTTATTAATTGTTGCTCAGCAACGTGATCTAAACGAGTCAACCTATAATAAAGCGAAAAGCCGTGGCAGAACTTGACGAACCCGTTTCCCTTCTTGACCAGGCCGTCGATCACACGGACACAACGCTACCCCTTTATTCCCGCTATTCTGAACTCAACTATCTCGACCGGTTTTTACTGGAAGGCGATGACGAAAAAGCCTTGATAATGTGGTTGAAGCAATTCAACCTGCACAAGCAATTTCAAAACAAACAACAGGTACGATCCGCGCTGCTACGGGAAATTGCCCGCCTCGACCAGTTAATCACCGAGCAAATCAACGAAATTATTCATCACCCGCGATTCCAGCAACTGGAAGCATCATGGCGGGGGCTCTGGTATCTCACTCATCAATACACCGACACCGATCAGGTAAAAATCAAGATGCTTAGCATTACCTGGCACGAGGTGACCAAAGATATCAGTAAGGCCATTGAATTTGACCAGAGCCAGTTGTTTAAAAAAATATACAGCGACGAATTCGGCATGCCCGGCGGCGAACCCATAGGGGCTATTATCGGCGACTATGAAGTAACGCATCGCCCTACCGAGCAACATCCTTATGACGACATCGAAACATTGAATGGCCTGTCGGAAATCGCCGGGGCGGCGTTTGCACCCTTTATAACCGGCGCATCCCACGAACTATTTGGTCTGGAAAGTTTTGACCGATTGTCCATGCCACAAGACTTCGACAACGTATTTTCACAGCAGGAATATATCCGCTGGCGCGCTTTTCGAGATCAGCCGGATGCCCGCTTCGTGGGGTTAACCCTGCCACGCATCGTCATGCGTGAACCCTACCGGACCCAGTTATCACCGCTGGGCGGAATCCTTTTCAAGGAGGATACCAGCCGCACCGAACACTATTTGTGGGGTAACAGTGCCTACGCCTTTGGCGGCGTTCTCATTCGCGAATTTGCCTCCATTGGCTGGTTTGGTCACATCAAAGGTGTCCCGCGGGGGTATCTCGGCGGCGGCCTGGTCAATAACCTGCCCTCCCTGTCGTTTGAAACAGATGACAACGGCATTGCCCGCAAAATCAAAACCGACGTACTCATTACCGACCGCACTGAACGACAACTGGCCAATCACGGGTTCATTCCACTTTGTCAGTGTTACGACACGAACCTGGCGGCGTTTTATAGTAACCAGTCAGTGCAGCGGCCACAAACCAGCAAAGCAACGCTGGATACCACTAATGCGCGATTATCCACCATGTTGCAACACATTTTGTGCAGTGCACGTATTGCCCATTATTTAAAAGTGATAATCCGCGACAAAATTGGTTCGTTTATGACCGCCCGCGCCTGTGAAAATTATCTGCAGCACTGGATTAACCGATACACTACCGGACGTGATGATCTGGACTGGAATGAACAGGCACGATACCCTTTACGGGAAGCGATGGTAGAAGTTAAAACTTATCCCGGCAAGGCAGGGGCATTTCTTTGTATCATGAAACTCAAGCCTCACTATCAACTGGATGATATGATTTCCGAGCTGGAGCTGGTGACCGAGTTGGCACAGACTTAACCGAGTCGAAACGCTAACCGAACTACTGAAACCTGAACAGAAAGAATGTAACACGGTTACCTAATTATCGCTGGAAGCTCAAATACAATGATCATATCCCTAACCTGTCATAAAACACTTTGGACGCGATGAGCAGAATATGGAAATTTTGCTAAAACAACAGGACGACAAAGAATTCGTCATACTGGACAAAATAACTGAGGTTCCCGGTAAATACAAAACCTGGGACGAATTAAAAGCGACCAAACAAGCTCTGCGAATGGAACTTGCCACTGCCATTGAACAGGACAGTGAAGCACTGAGTAAGATCCAGAACATTCCCAAGCTCAAAATCTCGGCAGACGACGACGCACGACAAATTGCCGATAAACTTATTGATAACGACAATTTTGCAGTTCATTATCAATTAGTCCCGCGCAGCGTACCGACTAAAGACGATAGTGACGGTAAAAATAAACAAGAGGGAGCCGTTAAACAGGAAGATCCGGTACCCGCCCCAGACCCAACGAATACTTCCCAACCCAAACAGGCCGAACAACAGGGCGGGAAAGTCGGTGACGAACCATGCCCGGAACAGACAAAGTGCACGGAAGCAGGTTGCCCTATCAACATGACATTGGGACAGGAGCAATTACCCGTCGAGGAATTCGCCCTGCCCGGCCCCATACCCTTCGCCTGGAAAAGATTTTACCGTTCAGGTCACAGCAAAGATATCGGACTCGGGCATGGCTGGACCCATAGCGGCTGCGAATACCTGAAGCTTGAAGAAGAACAGGTACTTTTATTTGACGATGAAGGCCGTGAAATCAGCTTTAAACGCCCTTACATTGGACAAACCACCCAGCAGTTGGCGGAAAATCTTGAATTGACTTTTCAATCCGCGCGGCAGTTTATTCTGAAAAAACCCGGCCACCCGACCAGAGTTTTCGAACGCGAGGGTGGCAACCGCTATCGTTTAATCCAGATTCAACACAAAGCCTATCGGGCCGCCGATAAAGGCGTTCATGGCGAATGGGAAAATGAACAAGGGTATGCACTAAACTTTCACTACAATGTGAACAACCGGCTGGTACGCATTACCGGTAACTGGGGACGCGGGCTGTTCTTTACCCGCGACGACCAGGGGCGTATTAACCATGTTCACCAATTGGACTCGGACGGCGAAAAACTGGAGCCAGCGTTATCCAGTTACACATATGATAGCGCAGGCGATCTTATCGCCCATCAAAACGCTGACGGCCATGGTGAAAAGTACCAATATCAGAATCACATCATTATCAAGCGGACCCTGGCGACCGGTTTCAATTTTTACTTTGAATGGGACCAATACGATAACGATGGCCGGTGCCTGCGCAACTGGGGTGATCGTGGTATTTATGATTATAAATTCGAGTGGGATCCACAAAACAAAGCCAGCCAGACCACCGACAGTCGTGGATTCACCACCCAATATAAATACAATAGTTTTGGCCTGGTTAATGAAGAAATAGATAACGAAGGCCACAAACACAAGAAAGAATTCAATTCCGCCGGTCAATTGGTCGCTGAAATTGACCCCATGGGTAATAAGACCCAATACCACTACGACAAAGAACAGCGCTTACTGGGTATCACCAATGCCCTCGGGCATCAGTCCGGCGGCAGTTATTTCCAGGGCGAAATGACGACCTTTACGGATGCGGAAGGTAACCGTTGGGAAAGAAAATTCAATAGCCGGGGATTGCTTGAGGAAGTCATTGGCCCCCGTGGCGAAACGACCCGATACAAGCACAATAAAAACGGCCTGGTGAGCTCTGTCACTGATCCTGCACAACGGGTTACAACATATACATGGAGCGTAAAAGCCGAGCTCATTAAGGAAACCGACCCGCTGGGTAATTGCCTGCATTACCGTTATGATGATTGGGGCCGCATCGTCACAGTGACGGCTCAGGAAAAAGGCCAGGACCTTCAAGAAGCGGAAAAACACCATACTACCCGCTACGAATACACCGCCTCCGGTCTTGTTCACAAAGTTATCGCCACCGACGGGGATACCAGTGAATTTCTTTATAATGAAGCCGGCCAACTGACCAGGTATATCGATCCCCAGGGCCGCATTACCGAATATCAGTACGAAGACGGCCTGAGCCAACCCAGCCAGCGCATCGATGCCGCCGGCAATCGTATCAAGTACGAATACGACAAAGAACGCAACCTCATCGCCTTAATCAACGAAAACGGCGATCGCTACGAATTTACCTATGATGGAACTGAACGCTTAATCAAGGAAGTGGGATTCGACGGCCGCACCCAGCATTATAAATACAACGAAGCCGGACACCTGGTTAAGCATCTTGATGCCGGAACCGTGCAAACGGAGTTTGAACGGGATGCCTTGGGCCAGTTGCACAGTAAAGCCAGCCAGGCATTGAACCTTGGCTCGAAAAAGCGCCGCGAGCAAAGTAAATACCGATACGATGCTTTGGGCCGGTTAACGGAAACCTATAACGAACATCAGTATCTCGCGTTTAATTACGATCCACTAGGCAACATCCTGAAGGAAAGCCACGTAGACTTAAACGAAAACAAAGAACGCATCGCCACCAGCCGCGAAGACATTAAGCATCAATACAACATATTGGGGCAACGGGTTACCACCACCCTACCCGACGGCCAGACCATTCAATATGGTTATCACGACAGCCTGGCGTTCAAAACGGTCAAGCTTAATAACCAACTCGTTACCGAAGTGGAACGGGACAGCCTGGGCCGGGAACTCATCCGCCACCAGGGCGATCTGCAAACCCGTACCGAATATGACCCGCAGGGCAGATTACTGAAACAACTGGCCATTAATGCCAAAACCAAAGAGTCACCGATCCAGCGTGACTACGGCTATGACCAGTTCGGCAACATCAACTGGATCAAGGACGGCCCGGAAGAAACACGCTATATATATGATACGCTCAACCGCTTAAAGCGCTGCGAAGGTCCCAATCCCGAGTTTTTCGATTTTGATCCGGCCGGCAACATCCTGTCCATCAGCGAATCGAAACAACACACCCCCGGCCTGGCCAAGGGCAACCGCCTGTTAATCCAGGGCGACAAAAAATTCGAATACGACGAACGCGGCAACCTCATTCAGGAAAACCGCGGCAAAGACGGCAAGCTGCAAAAGAACTTTCACTATAACTTTCAGAACCAACTCGTCAGCGTCGAAACCAACAGCCAGCACGAAACCGTCACCTTTAAATACGACCCCCTCGGCCGGCGCATTGCCAAAACCGACGCCTTCGGCACCACCCGTTTTCTCTGGACCGACAACATCCTGGCCCAGGAAACACGCAACAACATCAAGAAAACGTATCTCTTCGAACCCAACAGCTTCCGCCCCGTTGCGTTAGCACAAGACGACGAAGTCTACCACTACCACCTCGACCACCTCGGCACACCCAAGGAACTCACCAACGCATCCGGTAAAATCGTCTGGAAAGCCCGCTACAAAACCTACGGCAACCTCGCTGTCAAAGAAATTGACGAAGTTCACAACAATTTGCGGTTCCAG